>JBAUIP010000215.1:0-2409 GCA_049683055.1 Pricia sp. | reverse complement strand
TGCTATATTGTGTGCGCTATCCATCGAAAACCATATCCTAGCCTACCTTTTTGTGTTCCTAATTTCCTCCATCGTATCCGTTGTGCCCCTGACCATCGGCGGTATCGGCAGTCGCGAGGTGACCTTTTATTATGGCGCCCTTTGGTTGGGACTGGATCAGGATACATCCATCGGCATCAGTATCGCCTTTTTTGTCATTACCGCTGTGGTCTCGCTATGCGGAATCTATTTCCATTTCAAAAAACCGGAACTTACACTTTAATACACGTGAATCAAATGCATTTTGTCCAGCGTCCTCTTCCGGGTAGCGGGATTTAGGAACTTGGCGCTCAACCGTGTAATCCTAAAATGGGAACGGGTGTACTGACGATCCCAATCAAAGCCCTGCTGCCGCAGCTCCCGTATTTCCGTATCGTTGACGAAGAGCCAAATATCCCGTTTTCCCTTAAGTCTTTCCATACTTGTCCGCGCTACCGGCTGCTGATTATAAAAATCCAGGCTCCAAGTATGGAAATCCGATATTTTATGGATCTTAGTTACGGGAATGTCTTCTTCCGCAATCACCTGTGCCATACTCGACCCCGCCTGGTAGGTCAACAGATTCGGATAAAAATGCAGGTTCAATACCACGTTCAGCAGCAGGGAACTACAGACGGATAGGGTGATGACCTTCAGATAATACTCCTCGCGCTTCAGACAGAAATAAGTGATAACCAAGAGCAGAAATATCAATAATATGGATGGATATATTTCTTCAAAAGGAAATACATAAAAACAGATCAGCAACACCGCGATAAATACCACGCTCAGTACAAAATATTGGATACCCAAGAGCACTTTGATAGTTCCTCGTTTAGTCATTATGTACAGGTCGTATAGATAGGATGCCGTCAGCACGGAGAATAGGGGAATGATAATGTTCAGGTAATGGGGCAGCTTGAACTGGGCGAAACTGGCAATCAGAAAAAACAGCGTAATGGTGCCCAAGGTCAAAAATTCGCATTTTGGATTGTAGGCGAAGTGTATTCGGAACAGTTTTTTCATTCTATGCCCGAATCCCACGATTCCCAAAACCGTCCACGGCAGAAAAACCCAGAGAAAGGTGTGAAAAAAGAAAAAATAATCACTGCTGTTGCTGCCCATTCCCTCACCGCTAAGGCGCTCGAAGCTTTGTTCCCAGAAGATAAAAAAGATGCCGCTGCGGTCTCCCCTACCCCGTATGATTTTCTCGGGATGCATATCGAATTGCTGGTAGTAGGCGTAAAGCATTGGGGTGATGGCCAATGCGAAAACCAATAGAGCAACCAGTACCTTCCAATTGACTAACACGGCCCATTTTCGGGTGTAGGCCAAATGGAAAAGCGCCGCCAGACCGATGACGAGCAGTGCGATCTGGCCTTTGGTGGAAAAGGCGAGGCCGGCCCCGATAGCGCCTAAAAGAATCGCTTTTAGCGACCTTTTTTCAATGTAAGCGGTCAACTGCCAAATAGCAAATATGGTAAAGCCCGTCAGCACGGCATCGGTACGGACGTCGATAACGGACAGCATAGTGGTCTGGGCGGTCATAAAAATCAAGGAGGCCAGTTTTCCGGTATCGGCGTTATAGAGCAATTTCCCCAACCCGAAGCAGCTGTAAGCCCCTAAAAAGGTCACCAGGATACCCGGGATGCGGTAGGCCCAATCATGGAGTCCGAAAATTTTGTAGGAAAGGGCCGCTAGCCAATAATGCAGGTGCGGCTTATCCAAATATTCCTCCGTGCCCTTGAACAGGTTCAGGAAGTCATTTTCTTGGTACATCCGCATGGCCATGACGGCGAATTGGGCGGAATCGTTTTCCATCAGGGTCACGAACATTCCGGCGATGTACACCAATACGATTAAGACCAGTAAAAACCAGTATCTGCGGTCGGATATCATTTGGGGAGCCTTTCAAGGGTAAAGATAAACAACTTCACAAATAAAGCGCTCAAAACCAGTCCGATTACGGCTCCGGAGAGCACATCCAAAGGAAAATGGACGCCGATATAAATGCGACTGTAGGCCACCAAAAGCGCCCAGAACATCAAGAAAATTCCTAAGTGGCGCCATCTAGGTTTCAACATTCTGGTAAAGAAAAAAGCCACCGCAAAATGGTTGGCGGCGTGGGCGGAAAAATATCCGAATTTTCCCCCGCAGGAGTTTTTGACGAGTCGCATCGCCTCGCTGACCTCGGGGTCGTAACAGGGTCGTAGGCGCTCGAAGCCATATTTGAACAGATTGGCAAGTTGATCCGTGACGGCAATCATTAGGGCCACGGCTACGACCGCCAAAAAGGTCTTCTTCCATCCGAAGTGGAGGAACGACAGAAGCAGGAGCAGCAAGTAGACAGCGAGGTTGATCCAACCTGTCTTATCGGTCATGACCATCCAG
>JBAUIP010000214.1:0-2826 GCA_049683055.1 Pricia sp. | reverse complement strand
TATCAGAGGCGAAAGGCTCCATTTTGTTAATGGTACCGTCTTCGAAAAGGGTCACGGCCATCATCCAGCCGCGCATCCAATCATAAATAATTACTTTTTCATCGTAATACTCAGGCATATTTACATTTTTCGGATACAAATCGGCGTAGTACGTCGGACCGGCCATGGCGTTGCGGCCGCCGGTTCCGGTCTGTGGAAAATCCTGTGACTCGCCATAGGGGTAAAAAGCATAGGCCGGTCGCGCGGGAGGTAATTCCCGTAATCCCGTATTGTTCTTAGAATCGTTGATGGGATTTTCGGGGTCAAACGTTTTCCCGCTCTCGCCGGTTTCATAATCATAGTCCACATAAGGTATATTGTCGCCGATAAAAAGGGGCCAGCCGTAATTTCCGGCCTCGCGCGCTTGGTTCATCTCGTCATATCCACGTGGGCCACGGGTATCCAAAGCATCCTCACGGGCATCGGGACCCACATCGCCCCAATAGACGAATCCCTTCTTGGGATCTACGGAAATCCGATAGGGATTCCGGTGTCCCATGGTGTAGATTTCGGGGCGGGTCTTTTCGGTGCCTTCCGCGAAAAGGTTGCCTTCGGGAATGTCATAGCTTCCGTCTTCGTTCACTTTGATGCGAAGGATTTTCCCGCGAAGGTCATTGGTATTTCCGGAGGAACGCCGGGCATCGAACTGCTCGTGGCCGGGGATATCGTTCAGGGGTGCGTAGCCATCGTTGACAAACTCGGCCCCCTTTTCGTTGAAGGGAGTGGAATTATCTCCTGTGGACAGGTAGAGCAAATCATCCGGCCCAAAAGCGATGGAACCTCCGGTGTGGCAGCAGATTTCCCGTTGGGAGTCCACATCCAGAATCACCTGTTCGGAAGCTTTGTCGAAAACGCCATCCTTGAATTTAAAGCGTGAAAGTCGATTGACCCACTCATCCCCCGAAGGGGCATAATACACGTAAATCCAGTGGTTTTCGGCGTAGTTCGGATCTTTCTGGAGTCCCATCAGTCCCTCTTCCGCATTAACGCCCTCGGCTTCCAAAGTCTTGAAATATACATCCAAGGATGCCACCTCCTTCAGCTCCTTGGTCGCATCATCATAGTGCATGATTTCGCCCCGACGCTGGGCCACTAGCACATCGCTGTTCGAAAGCACCGCCATTTCGGTCGGCTCGAAAAACTCCCCCACTACCAGTTGCTTTTTGGAAAAGCGATCCGCATCCGGCGGCAGTTGGGTGACCGCTTTTTCATAATCCAGTTGCTCGTTATCGCCGATAGCATATTGGATGCCGCCGAGCAGGTGTTTGAGGAACATCTCCTCTGAGAAACTCTCGTCCGTATGGCCCGCTCCGGTATAAAATGCCCGGCCTCCATCGAACTTGTGATACCAGGCAAAGGGATGGTAATCGCCATTTTCACCGCCCTCATAACTCGCTTCGCTGACGGTCATCACTACGTTGACATCCTGATTGATATTCTTGTAGTTATAGATTTCATCCTTCCGCTGCCAGATGGAATCCGTAAAATGCTTCGTGGCGATAAAACTGTCATCCTTTATAATAAACTCCGCCTCGGGCGTACCGGCAGGATGGCTCTGAAATTGCGCCCCTACCAATTTATTGTACCATCCCCAATCATACTCGGTATCGGCGGCGGCATGTACTCCCACGAATCCACCACCAGCTTGGATATAGCGCTCGAAAGCAGCCTCTTGGGTATGGTCGAGTACGTTCAGGGTGGTGCTCAAAAATACGACGGCTGAATACTGTTTGAGATTATCCTCATTGAACAATTCGGCATTTTTGGTGGTGTCGATTAAGAATCCATTTTCGTCGCCCAGTTTTTGGATGGCGGCGATGCCCGCGGGTATCGAGGCATGTTTAAAGCCCATTGTCTTAGAAAATACGAGAACTTTCGGCTTCCCTTCCCTTTGATTACCACAGCTGGCAAAAATGAATCCGACCGCAATCAACAGGACAATAGCAACTTTCTTCATATGTAATGTATTATTTGTTTGGTGATCGTATAGCGTATAAAGGTAGGAATTGGCATATGAATCCCCCAAAATCATCAGTGGAAAAATCGTATTTTTCGGAAAAGTGGGGCGAACAATTAATTAGAATGGGAAAAATTCAGGAATATTATTTCAAGGATGACAACCAGTGGCGCGAATGGCTCCATGAAAACCACGAACAGGAGGATGGGATTTACCTCATCTTCTTCAAAGTCGACCATGAAAAGGACAGTATGCGTTGGGAGGAAGCCGTACAGGTCGCCATCTGCTACGGGTGGATAGACAGCACGGTGAAGAGTCTAGGCCAGGGTAAACGTCGGCAATATTTCTGCCCCCGAAAACCCAAAAGCGTCTGGAGCAGAATCAACAAAAATTATATCAAGGAACTGGAGGGGAAAGGCCTAATGCATAAAAACGGGTTAAAAGCGATTGAAATCGCCAAGAAGAACGGTTCGTGGACGGCCTTGGACGACGTAGAAAACGGAGTGGTTCCAGAGGATTTACAACGGGGGTTCAATGAGAATCCCGACGCCTTTAAAAATTACCAAAGCTTTACCCGCGGTCAAAAAAAAAGTTACCTCTACTGGCTAAATCAGGCCAAGCGAGAAGAGACAAGGCAGAAACGGATTGCGGAAATAGTTCGGCTATGTGGGGAAAATATCAAGTATCGGGATGGGGGGCGGTAAGAGTAAAATCGAAGGCCGGAACATTCAGATAGTACTCAACTTTTCTTCGCAATCAATCTCACAGGTGTTTTCGGAAAGTACGTAACTGGAACTGAAAGTTTGTCCCTTAATAGGATATAGGTATCC
>JBAUIP010000213.1:0-10309 GCA_049683055.1 Pricia sp. | reverse complement strand
TTGACTTAGGCACTTAAATATTAATATTTTTGATGTAGCATGGCGGGGCGTTTACCATTCTTTTCAATAGGTTATCGAATATCCCCTCTTTCATGAAGCTACGGTTGAACCGGTAACAATATTCGTCCAGATAGTCCTGTAGGTCCCCGACGTGGTGGTGCATTCCCCGCAGCCATCCTTTCAGGTTCATCACGGCCCTGTGGAGCTCCGGGAAATTGCTCCCTTTCTTTCCCGAGGGTATCCGCACCAGGTTCTCGAAGTCCTTTTCCAAAGGGCCATAGCCCGTCCACCGGTCGGTGGTCACCTTCGCCGTTGCCGCGATATGATCCTTCATGAAGCCGCCCAGCGATACGGCGTCGGCCTTCGGTATCTCCCGGGCGTAGAGCCGGGAGACGCCCTTTTTCTTTTTCTCTATGCCTACCACCACTAGCTTCTTGGTCCCGTTCTTCCTGCCCCGGACGCCCTCCTCCTGTCCGCCGATCACCGTCTCGTCCACTTCGGCGGTGCCCGTTATCGGGTGGTTTCCCGAACTCTTCATGGCCTTCATTACCTTGCGTTTGAAGGCCCAGCAGGTCTTCTGCCTGAGGTCCAGCTTACGGGCAAGTTCCGTGGAGGTGATGCCCTTCTTGTTGGTCGACACGAAGTAGATGATGTAGAAGGCCTTGAGCAGGTCGAACTTGACCTTGTGGAAAAGTGTGTTGGCCGTCGGCGACTCGTCGTAGCGGCAAGAGGTGCACTGGCGGGAGTACGGCGTACCGCCCTTGCAGTAATTGGTATGCCCGCATCTGTGGCATTTGAACCCGGCGGCCCATTTAAGGTCCGCCAGTTCCGAGAGGCAGCTTTCGCTGTCCGGGTACCGCTCCCGGAACTCGAAAAGGGATAGGCTTTTGAATCTTAGCTCCATATTCTTTGTGTATTTTTGCCCTAAATTAAGCCCTTTTGAATTATTGGCAAAACGCCTAAGTCAATTAATTTAATAAATGGAAAACCATCTAAAGGAACATATCGAATATTTGCTTTGTGTCAATATAGATAGTGTCCGGTCCGTTTCTGGGGGCGACATCTCTCGAGCATATTTGCTCAAAACCGAAACGGAGCGGTTTTTCTGCAAGGTCAACTACGGAGAGAATGCCCTTGGGATGTTCAATGCCGAGAAAGCCGGCCTGGAAGCCATCGCGGAAACCATGACTATTGCCGTGCCAACAGTGTTGCTCTGCGAAGGCCTGGAGAAGGGTGGGTTGTTGTTGATGGAATATATCGAACCTAAAAACGGGTCGTCCGAGGAGATGGCCCATTTTGGAAATCAGCTGGCCACACTCCATCGCAACACGGCACTCCACAGCGAATCCGAAACTGCCAGTTTTGGCTGGGAAGCGGATAATTTTATCGGAAGCCTCCCACAACTGAACAGAAAAAATACCGATTGGTCCAAATTTTATGTATCAGAGCGCTTGTTGCCGCAATTGAAACTGGCCCGTCAGCACAATAGGCTGCAGACCAACGAAATTCCTTCGGAAGAACGTCTTCTGAAGACGTGCAGAAATTTTTTTCCCAAGGTAACACCCTCACTGCTTCACGGTGACCTTTGGAGCGGCAACTACCTAATTTCTTCTAGCGGAACCCCGTATCTCATTGACCCCGCGACCTATTTTGGCCATCATGAAGTCGATATCGCCATGACCCGATTGTTCGGTGGTTTTGGAAAGGATTTTTATAATGCCTACACCGAGCATTTCCCGAAAATTGGTGGTGAACCGGAACGCAATGATATCTATCAGCTATACTATTTATTGGTACATCTAAACTTGTTCGGTGGTTCGTACAGGGCATCTGTCACAAACATTTTGAACCGGTATTTTTGACTACTTTAAAGGAAACTCCCTTTTGATGTCACATCCGAAAAAAACTTTCTCTTTCTTTCTGCGTAGTACCATCCTGTTCTCGCATGACCTGCTTTTTATCGAATGCCAAATATTCCCAGAAAAAATACTAAGGCTAGAACGAGCAAGTCTTATTGCGACCTCAATCGTTAACTACCGGCATCCGGGCCAAATTCAGCACGGCGTCATCCTCCTCTTCTAAAACACGTTGGGTCCGTAGATATCGGTCACGGTTGAACTCGTCAAAATTCTCGGCGTTTTGGTCCATGCTGCTCACACGCACCATTTCAGAGGCATGTATGAACTCGTTGTTGCCGATCCACATCCCGACATGCACTGTTTTTTCGGCGGTAGAATCGGTGGCTTTCCTTCCGAAGAACAGCAAATCGCCTTTTGCCAGTTTTCCGAAATCCCCGACGGAATCGATGGCCTTTCCAGTGTGGACTTGCTGCGAGGCGTCACGGGGAATGACCATCCCGTTCAGAAAGAATATGGTCTTGGTGAAACCGCTGCAATCCATTCCCTTGGTCGAAGTGCCTCCCCAGAGATAGGGCACGCCCATCAGTTTTTTGGAAGTCGCAATCAACGAATCGGCATTTGGATTCAATTTTTCGAGCCATTGGTCATATTCTTCCGACTCGTCTTTCAAAACGTAGGCTTTGCGGTCGTCGGGATAACGTACGATATAATGGTCATCTACATTCTTAATGATTTCAAGAATGTCACCTGCCACTAAATCGGACACCGGTTGCTCCCCTTCCGGTCCGACATAGGAATGCCCGTAGGTCTTAGTATAAATGATTTTTGGAGTGGTCTTCCAATTTTCAAGATATTTCGGCTCCATCGGTTCGATGCCGCCGTCGTCGACCCAAGCGAGGTAATTATCGGGCGTTTGCACGTAATACCAGCCCTCTTGTTTCTTCAGTACGTTGAGGGGAGTACCCAAGGTGGCCTGTGTCGAAAGTTCGGCGGAATGTTTGGGTTCGCTCCGCAGGTTAGCCACCGAAATATTGACCAAGGCGGCCGTTTTTCCTTCCAGATTCGATGAGGGCAGCACATCAATATGATTGGTGAACCTCACGTTCTCGGCACTCAGGTTCTTCTTGAGTACCTCGATGGCCTCGGGCAGGTTGCTTTCCCCCATTAAAATATACCCGTCGGTAGATTCCGCCACGGTAATGTCGAACAGGGCGGTGCGCTTATCGGGTGCGTATTCGCTTCGTACCGCCGCAATTTGCTCGGCCAGCGCCCGTTCTTCCCGCTCGTTGATAAACCCACATGAAACGCAGGTAAATAAAAGTAGTATTGCAAACGGTCTCCAATTTCGCATCTCTCTATTTGTGTAGCGGGAATTTACTTTTTTTTCCTCTTTAAACATACTTGTGCCACGTTTTTATTTTTCCATAGATTTTCAAATCGCAATGCGGATTTCTTGCTCCGTTTCTCCCACTCGCATACCATCGTTTTGACAAACCGCTTAATCGAACTATCTCAACGATTTTATTACTTTTGGTCGCAATGGATAAATTACGGGTCATCGAACTTTTTGCAGGCGTTGGCGGTTTTCGGCTCGGGTTGGAACAAACCGGCAGCTTTGAGGTGGTTTGGAGCAATCAATGGGAGCCGAGCACCAAGCGTCAGCATGCGTCCCAAGTCTACGAGGCGCGGTTCGGAAGCAAAAACCATAGCAATACGGATATTGCAGAGGTTGACTGCGTCGATATTCCCGATGCCGAGCTGCTGGTCGGAGGCTTCCCCTGTCAGGATTATTCCGTGGCCACTACCCTCAAAAATTCCAAAGGACTTATCGGTAAAAAGGGGGTTTTATGGTGGAACATCCATAAAATATTGTCCGAAAAACGGAATCCCCCGAAATATCTTTTTTTGGAGAATGTGGACCGTTTGCTCAAGTCGCCCTCTAAGCAAAGGGGAAAGGATTTTGCCATCATCCTCAAAAGTCTGGACGATTTAGGATATGCGGTGGAATGGCGGGTCATCAATGCGGCCGATTACGGGATGCCTCAGCGGCGTAGGCGGATATTTTTTCTGGGGTATCACAAATCAACGGCGGTCTACGACTCGTTAAAAAAGGCCGACCCTACGGATTGGTTTTTCAAGGATGGTGTCATGCCGAAAGCTTTTCCGGTGCAGCCAGGCGATTTGACCGCCAATTTGGATATGTTTAAGGATGCCCCCGCCAAGAATGCTCAGGATATGGTTACATTGAAAATTCAAGAGGATTTGGTGGCCCTTTCGGAAGGATTCAACAAGGATGGTAAAACCTCCCCATTTGAAAACACCGGGGTTTTTATCGACGGAAAAGTGTTCACGACCAAGACACAACCCGATTATGACGGGAAGCGGACCGTTTTGGGCGATATTCTCGAAAAAAGGGATGTCGGAGCAGAATTTTTTATCCCACAGGAGGATTTGCCGAAATGGGAATACCTAAAAGGGGCCAAAAAAGAAGTCCGGACCGCCAAAAGCGGGTTCGAATACCATTATAGCGAAGGCGGGATGGTTTTCCCGGATGCGCTCCACAAAGCCTCACGAACCATTATTACCGGGGAAGGAGGTCCGGGTCCATCGCGCTTCAAGCATGTCGTTCAAACCTCGAAAGGTCTGCGCCGGTTAACTCCGGTCGAACTAGAGCGTCTTAACATGTTTCCGGACAACCACACCCAGCTGGATGGTATATCGGACACCAAACGCGCCTTCTTTATGGGAAACGCTTTGGTCGTCGGAGCGGTGGAACGGATTGGGAAAGCCCTTCTCGAGACAGTATCGCTTACCGACCGCTCGGTTTGTCGGGTCCAAACGACAGCTGAGCCTCTGCCATCATAGCGCGGTTCATGGATAAAAGCCACTTTACTGGGAAGGTGTCGTACAAAATTTGAGACTTGGATTACAGGATTCCAAATTGGATTACGGGATTCCAACAACGTCAACCAAACCTTTGTCGACTTGGTTGAACGTGAATCTCGAGAAATGGGTCGGGATTGTTTCAGATATTGCGCCGTATTAGATTACCGGAACAGGTTCTAAAAACACCTATTAAATTTCTGTTAATGCATCAAAGTTTTTTGCATATCTTGATTTTTGTAGTATCTTGCGAGGTATGGTAAAAGTAGAAAAGTCAGAAAATCTGGAGTTTTTAGAGAAGTCGATCAACCACTTAGAGGCGACCGGCTTTGAGGATATTAAAGCAGATATGGAAGGGTACGAAACCCCAAAATCGTACATCCGAAAAGGGCATGATGCCAAAATAACTCCCGACATCGTTGCCGTAAAAAACGGTCGAAAGTATTATTTCGAAATCAGCTTAAAATCTTCCAAACCGCGGTTACTGAAAACCAAATGGTTATTCTTGGACACATTAAGCAGAATGAACTCCAATCGTTTCCGAATCATCACTACTCGGGGACACTACAAGTTCACAGACACCATGCTCGAGGATATCAACCTCAGCAACAAAGAACCAATTAAGATTTAATACCCGAAGGTTCAGCACTTGTTTAAAGATTCGTGCTCGGATCTCAAATCAAATGGACAATTCAGAAAGATAATTAAGGGCCGAAAGAATTCGGTCCTTTTTTATGTTCTGGAGTTAGTTCGCGCTTATAAGTCCCATTCGGGATATATAATCAATTTTCAGCAAAGAGTAGTTCTGCTCCCGCTGATCAGATTGAAGTTAATTAGCGCTTCATAGTCTATCAATGATAAATCTATTGATCTTAAGACGAGAGTATTAAAGTTCCCGTTAAGTATGTAGTCTTTGTTTGCCTTGAATTTGCGGTCCGCTACAGTTGCCTTTTCTGATTGGCAAGAGTCCGCTGAAGAAAAATTAGTCCGCGGCCAAAGCAGAATGCTACTTGTTCCGAACCATAGCAATATGCGGAATACCATCTTCCAAGTACCCATCCCCTACCTGTTCGAAACCTAGTTCGTGGTAAAAGCGTTCCAAGTAGAGCTGAGCCGATACACGAACGGCATTTTCGTTAAAACGGGTGTCGATGGCTTGCAAAGCATCCTTCATTATTTCCTTCCCATATCCGACTTTACGTTGGTCTTTTTTAACAGCGACTCTGCCGATGGCGGCTTCCTCGAAATAATCGCCCGGTTTGAAAATTCTGGCGTAGGCTATTAATTCTCCGTTCTTAGTTCCCATGAGGTGCAGGGCATTGGCATCCTTGGCATCGATATCCTGATAAACACAATCTTGCTCCACCACGAATACCTCGCTTCTCAATCGCAAAAGTTCATACAGTTCTCGCGTGGTCAGTTCCTCGAACGACTTCACCTCAGTGTGTAGCATATTTTGGATTTCGTAATGGTATGGATAATTGGTCGCCATGGTTGCGTGGGTCTGCCATGGGCCGCTTTCTTAGTCTTGAACGATGACCTGTTTGTTGTCCGGTTTGTCGAACTCAGGTTGAATGTTAACGTGATTGATTCCGAATTTATGATAAACGACCTCCTCTATTTGGCCGAGAATGTTGTCAAACTCCGATAATCGGATGTCTTGGTGAAAATCAACGTGTGCCTCGAGGTGAATTTCATCTTCGTTCAGCTGCCATATATGTACGTGATGCACGTTCTTAACAGACGTTATTTCTGAAATCGATTCCACAATGCGCTGTATCTCAATGGTATTGGGAGTAAACAACATCAGCACTCTGGTGGAATCCTTTAGCAAATCGTATCCTACATAAATCAGATAGAGCGCGATGGCCAAGGTTAGGGCGGCATCGACCCAGTAGACCTGATAGAATTTCATCAAAAGGCCCCCGATAAGCACGGCGACCGAGGCCAGCATATCTGTCAACAAATGCAGGTAGGCAGATTTCATGTTCATGTTTCGGCCGGCATCCTTTTTGAGCAGCAGCACGCTGAATCCATTGGCGGCGATGCCCAATAGAGACAGCCATATGACCAAATCGGATTCGATGACCTGCGGGTCCATAAAGCGTTCGATGGCCTCCTTGATCAAAATGACCGCCACGACCATTAAAGTGGCCGCATTGACGAAGGCGGCGATAATTTCGGCACGTTTGTATCCGAAAGTTTTACGGTCGGAGGCCTGTCTCTTCGATAATAAGTTGGCCAGATAACTGACGAGCAGCGACATGACATCGCTAAAATTGTGCAGGGCATCCGATAGTAGGGACAAGCTGCCGGAGATGAGTCCGCCAATCACCTGGGCCACGGTAATCAGAACGTTCAATAGGATGGATATGATCAGATTCCGCCCCTTTAGATCGGAATGGGAATGGTTGTGGGAATGATCATGGGAATGGGGCATGCGGTCCAGGGGTTTTGGTTTGCAATCCGGAGGATGCCAAGCATCTTCGACATCAAGGGGTGCTATCGTATTGACTGCTATAAAAGTACAAAGAACGGCCCTTTGCCACAAAAAGGATGCGGTTCACAACAAAGATTTCCGAATCCCCAAAAACGGATGTTTATTTGTTGCTCACAACCCCGTCATCCCCTGTTGATAAACTTCCAAAAGAAAAGGGATAGGGAATTTGGATTTCCCGTTCTGATTTCCATTTACAAAAAATAAGATAGTTCGGGCAAAATACTTATCCCGACTTGATAGCGATCCATCCCAAGAAAAAACATCCTAATTAACATTTATTTTAGATGAGGTTATCAAAAAATGGATGTTAACAGCACTTATCAACTTGTTTTCATAAGCGGGATAATCCCCTGATTTAGAATATCCATCCCACGGTATAAAATGTCAACAACTTCGCACATCGGTTCAGAGCAAGTATTATCCTATTTATTTATCCCCCTTATTAACATCCTATCATAACCATCATTTTTATTTAAAATTTTAAAAAAGAAAAATGGAACATGTAATATATGTTGATAACCTTGGGAAGGATGTGATGAAACGGTATAATGTAGAACCGAAATAGGGGGCATTTGTAATCCGAACGGACAACTAAAAGCCCGAAAATACAGCTGCTTCGCGGATAATCCGTAATTTTGCGCCCAAATAGATAAATACGATTAATGTCAAAGAAGAAAAAGAAGGCCACGAACCATAGAAAGAACGAGATTACGAAAGGCATCTTCACCGTACTTGAGAAAAGTCCAAATAAAGCATTCAATTATAAACAGATAGCTTCCCAGATTGGTGTCAGCGACACTCAAGACCGCAACATGCTCATCAAACGCCTCGGACAACTCAGGGAGAAAAACCGCATTTCGGAGGAAGGCCGGGGGAATTATAAGGCCTTGAACGGGGCCGAGCCGGACCATGTGGGGAAGGTCGATCTGACCTCCCGCGGCAATGCCTATATCGTTATAGAGGGGATGGACGATGATGTCTTCGTTCCCCAAAGCCGTGTCAACAAAGCCTTTCATGGCGATACTGTTGAGGTGAAAATCTTTAAGCGCGGAAAGGGTAAAAAGCTCGAGGGTGAGGTAATCCGGATTGTAGAGCGTAAGAAAACGGAATTTGTCGGCATTTTGGATATACAAAAAACCTTCGCCTTTGTACGCCCGACCGATTTTCGGATGTATACCGATTTTTTCGTCCCCAAGGGAAATATTATGGATGCCAACAACGGCGACAAAGTTGTGGTAACCTTTGAAAGTTGGGATGGCGGCGACTCCCCTATCGGAAAAGTGACCGAAGTGCTGGGGAAACCCGGTGAGCACAATACCGAAATCCACGCGATTTTGGCGGAATACGGGCTGCCCTACGAGTTTCCGACCGAGGTGCAGCGTTTTGCCGATTCCTTGGATACTTCCATCAAAGAGGAAGAAATAGCCAAGCGGCGGGATATGCGGGAGGTGCTGACCTTTACCATCGACCCTAAGGATGCTAAGGATTTTGACGATGCTTTGTCCTTTCAGGTGCTGGAGAACGGCAATTATGAAATCGGAATCCATATTGCCGATGTATCACACTATTTGCGGCCCGATACGATTCTGGAGGATGAGGCCTACGAACGGGCAACCTCCGTCTATCTAGTTGACCGGGTGGTACCGATGTTGCCGGAGGTGCTGTCGAACAACGCTTGTTCGTTACGCCCTAACGAAGAGAAATATACCTTTTCGGCCATTTTTGAGATGGATCCGAAGAACGCCGGTATCAAGGACCAGTGGTTTGGCCGAACCGTCATCAATTCCGACCAGCGCTTTGCCTACGAAGAGGCGCAGGAAATTATCGAAACCGAAAAGGGGGAAATTCCCAAAGATATTTCGATTCGCGAAGACGGCTATTCCGTCGCCAATATCGTGGTCGAGGCTGTTCTCGAAATGGACCGGCTGGCCAAGATAATGCGGAGTACCCGTATGGAGAAAGGGGCTTTATCCTTCGATAAGGTGGAAGTTAAGTTCATCCTCAACGAAGATGCCGAACCACAAGGCGTCTATTTTAAGGAGTCCAAGGATGCCAACAAGCTGATTGAAGAATTCATGCTATTGGCCAACCGTAAGGTGGCGGAATTTATAGGGAAGCAAAAACCCAAAAAGACCTTTGTCTATCGGGTACACGACGACCCGGACCAAGATAAGCTGATGGCCTTAAACGGCATCGTATCCCGTTTCGGACATAAACTGGACTTTAAGGACAAAAAGTCCATTTCATCCTCTTTGAACGAACTGTTAAGCAACGTCAAGGGCAAAAAAGAGCAGAATTTGGTCGATACCCTGACCATCCGAAGTATGAGTAAGGCGATATACACCACCGATAATATTGGGCATTATGGGCTGGCCTTTGATTATTATTCCCACTTTACCTCGCCGATACGTCGGTATCCCGATGTAATGGTACACCGATTGCTGCAGCACTATTTGGACGGTGGAAAATCCGCCAACGCGGAAGCCTACGAGAAAAAGTGTAAGCATTCCTCCGATATGGAATATCTGGCTTCCAGCGCCGAACGCGACTCCATTAAATACATGCAGATCAAGTTTATGCAAGACCATCAGGATGAGGAGTTCGTCGGAGTCATCAGCGGCGTTACCGATTGGGGCATTTACGTCGAGATTATCGAGAACAAATGCGAAGGCATGGTACGAATCAGCGACATTAAGGGCGATTATTATATCTTTGATGAAAAGGAGTACGCGATTGTTGGGGAAAAAACCAAGAAAAAGTATACCCTTGGCGACGAAGTGGTCGTCATGGTGAAGGACACTGATTTAATGAAGCGACACCTCGATTTTTCGTTGATCGGAAAGCACGAGGGATAATTTTTTCGGGAGTATCCTGAATTGGGAACGACCAACAATTATGGGCCTGAATCGTCATTTTGTCGTATATACCAAACTAGCGGCGGATTCATGCAATTTTTCGGAACGGATATTGTTTATGCTATGTAGCGAAGCTTTATAAACTAGCTCGTTACTAATGTTGTCCGGTCGAGACCTCAATAACCACCGACCTAAAATAAACATCATGAAAC
>JBAUIP010000212.1:0-9103 GCA_049683055.1 Pricia sp. | reverse complement strand
TGACGATACCCTGTACAATGAAACGGATTATTTGCGGTCGGCCTATAAAGAAATCGCGCAGAGTCTTCAGCCTGAGGACTGGAAACGACTTTATGCCCGAATGATTTCCCTGTATCGGTGTAACGAGGATGTCTTTGGATATCTTTCGGACACCTTGGGAATGGTCAAAACCGATCTATTGAAACGGTACCGCCATCATGACCCGAATATTTCTGCCTTTGATGGTGTAGCGGATGTTTTTAAAGGAATTAAGGAAAAGGATGGAAAAATCGGGATTATCACCGATGGAAGAAGTAGTACCCAGCGAAAAAAATTGGAAGCCCTAGGCCTTATGGACCTTATCGATAAAGTGGTCATCTCAGGGGAAACGGGATACGAAAAACCGGAGGAGCATAACTTTCGCATTGTAGAGGAATTTTATGGGGATGCCTGTTTCTATTATGTTGCGGACAACCTAAGAAAAGATTTTATTGCCCCCCACCGATTGGGATGGAAAACCATCGGTCTGATAGATAATGGCTTGAACGTACATCATGACGGACACCTGTATTTTGACGGGGCAAAAATGCCTGAGTTTTTTATCCTATCCTTCAAAGAAATACGCATTGTATAAAACGAGGCACATGTGATATAACAAATAGTTTATTGTAAGCCATCAAAAGTTCTCGAAGTTAAAAAGTACTTTTGCCCCCTTTATCAAAGAAATGATCGAAATAATTACCACTAGGGAAGAATGGAACAGCTTTATGAAGCTGATAGGCCTCTCTGACTTTTATTTTACCTACTATTACCACTTTCTCTCCAAGAAGGAGAACGAAAAACCGGTTATGATAGCCTACAGGGAGGGTTCTACCATTATCGCCCTTCCCATGTTGTTCCGCGACATCCCCGGTACGAGTTATCGCGATGCCACTTCGGTCTACGGCTATGCCGGACCAGTTTACAAAACCGAAAATGGCGATCCGTTGAACTTTGATGCTACCCGTTTTCAGCAAATACTGCAACAGCTTTTGATGGATAACAAGATTGTCTCTGTTTTTTCCCGCCTGCATCCCTTTATAGGCTATCAGGAGCATCTGTTGAAAAATATTGGTAACATCAGTAGTCCCGGGCACGTGGTGAACATCGATCTGACCCTTCCCGTAGACATCCAAAGACAGCAGTACAGCAGCCGTTTGAAAACCTATGTCAACAAGGCCCGCAGGTTGTACACCATCGTAGAGGGTAAGGAAGAGGAGCAGATCGAGGAGTTTATCGAAATGTACTACGATAATATGCGCCGGGTCGATGCCGACGATTACTATTTTTTCGACAAACGTTATTTCTATCAATTGATGATCAGTTCGTTCTTTCAAGTGGAATTACTGCTGTGTTCCGATACCGAATCGGGGGAATTGATCGGCGGCGCCATGTTCATCAAAACGGCGGATATCGTGCAGTACCATCTTTCGGGCTTTAAGGAGGAATACATGAACCTGAACCCCATCAAGATGCTTATCGACGAAATGCGGCTCAGGGCGACCGTGGAGGGATACAAATATTTCAATCTGGGAGGAGGAAAAGGGGTTCAGGAAGATTCGCTGTTCCGTTTTAAGGCGTCGTTCTCAAAGGATTTAAAACCGGCCCAGTTCTGGAAGTATATCGTGAATCAGGAAGTCTACGACGATCTGACCGCCAAATCGGGACCAAAAGTGAACGCCGATTCGGAGGAAACGGAGTCGAATTACTTTCCGGCCTATCGCCAACGGCCCCTCACCGGTACCGAATCCTGATGGAACGCTTCTGTTCGAAACCATCCCTAAGAACAAAACCTTTAATCCCATAGTATCTTGATCCAGCGCAATCCCTTTCTTTCCGAAAGCTTTACCGCCATTTGGTCGAAACACTTTGCGCCCTCGGAAGCGGGTGTCCGTTTTGGATTTTTGCCTGCGCTGCAATTTGTAAAACATCGCTTTCTTCCATTGTTTACGAACGTGGGGACGACCATGACCAAGGGCATCGGCTATGAGGTTGTGGGCGAATCTATCGGTACTTCAAAGGATTATCTAAAAAACGTCTTTTTAATATACGACGTGCCGGCCTATTTTGAAGTGCCCTCAATCACGCCGGACGCCCATCTCGCCCTGCACCGCAGCCGACAATATCCGGGATTTCTCATTGAAGTAGACAAGTTCAAGGACCTGACCGATTACCTACTCGGCTCGTTCAGCAAGAGCAGTCGGTACAAACTGAAGAAATACAAGAAACGCTTCGAGGCTTCCTTTGACGTACGTTACGTTATGTACCGAGGAGCCATGGAACGGGAAAAGTACAACTCCATCTTCGAAAGGTTCCGGCAACTGCTCGAAAAACGCTTTGATGATAAGCAGATCACCAATAACAATCTCGATCCGCGGGAATGGCAGTTCTACCATGAGGTCACCTACCCCATGCTCCTGAAAAACGAAGCATCCCTATTTGTCATCTATCAGGGAGACGAACCCATTGGGGTCACCTTAAACTTTTTTTCGGAGGATGTACTCTTCGATGCGATTACCGTTTTCGATATCGACTACGCCAAGTTCCATCTGGGATCGATTACCATCATGGCCTTATTGGATTGGTGCCTTGTTAACAATATCAAGGTCTTCGATTTTTCAAAGGGATACTTCGACTATAAGGCGAGATGGGCTACAAAAGGATACGATTTTGAATACCACATCCTATACGACCCTAAGTCCTTTCGGGCCAAGGCCCTTGCCTATGGCCTGAAGCAATTCTTCGACCTGAAACAGCGGTTACGGGAGAAAAATGTCAACGACCGCTTGCACCGAATCACCTACCGGTTCAAGAACAAGACCCCGGAACCCTTGGAAACAAGAGGCTACACCTTCGAGGAGCTGGAGCTAGAAGAGTCAACAGGCGCATCCCCGGAAATCGAAAGCGGCCTTAACCCGGATGCATCTTCCAGAGCGGAAATTGACCGGCCCGCGAGTGCATCTCCCGAAATCGAAAGCGGTTCCGGTTCAAGTCCGTCCTCCGGATTCACTGATGACCGTTCCGTTGGCGCATCCCACGAAATCGATTTACAGCATCCCGAAAACCAGCTCATAAGAATGATGGTCTTCGAATATCTATACCTGAACGACGGTCAGTATCGCGACATCAAAGTATATCGAGTCCCGAAAAAGACCGATCAATATTACATCGTCGGCAAGACTAAAAGGGTTTTGGCGACGTTACAATAATTACAAGTTCAGAGTTAGTTCAAAACCGAAACGGGAAAATTACGTAGTTACCGGTAGCCGACGGGCCGAAACCGGAAAGACAGATCCAAACCTAAACCAGTTCGACATTGCTTTTTAATTCCCTAGAATTCCTACTATTCCTGCCGCTGGTATTCGTACTCTACTGGTTCGTCTTCCAAAAGAGCCTGAAGGTACAGAATCTACTGGTCATCGTGGCCAGCTACGTGTTCTACGGCTGGTGGGATTGGCGTTTTCTGTTCTTGATCGCTTTCAGTACCGCACTGGATTTCTATGTGGGACAGCAGATTTACAAATTTGTGGGCGACGGCCTGCAACCCGGCAAGAATGCGCGGCGCGACAGCAAGGCCCAGTCCGGCGGCATCACCTATCCCAATCTTAAAGCTCGACCCGATGGCGATGGCCGACCCGACGGCGAAGTTCACGCCGAAGACAAGGCCCGACCCGACGGCGAGGCCCAATCCGACCGCGAGGTCCCTCTCAACAAGGAAGCAAAGTACGACGAACAAGCCCAGCGCGACCACAAAAAGGAGGCCAAGGCCTGGCTCTGGGTCAGCGTCATCTGTAACGTCGGCCTGTTAGGATTCTTCAAATACTACAACTTCTTCGTCGACTCCTTTATCGACGCCTTCGCTGCGGCCGGATACCAGATCAAAAGCGTGTGGACGCTCCGTATCATTCTGCCCGTGGGGATTTCCTTTTACACCTTTCAGACCATGTCGTACTCCTTCGACATCTACTACAAAAAACTCAAGCCGACCCGGAATTTCGTATCCTTCGCGGCCTTTGTTGCCTTTTTTCCGCAATTGGTGGCCGGGCCGATCGAGCGGGCCTCGAACCTGCTGGGCCAAATCAACACGCGCCGCATTTTCACCTACGCCCAAGCCTCGAGCGGACTCAAGCTCATCCTTTGGGGGTTTTTTAAAAAACTGGTTATCGCCGATTCCCTCGCCCCCATCGTCGACGATATCTTTGCGAACTATGCCGACTACCCCGCCTCGACGCTGGTGCTCGGGGTCTGCCTCTTCAGCTTTCAGGTCTACGGTGACTTTAGCGGGTACACCGATATCGCCATCGGAACGGCCAAACTCTTTGGCATCGAGCTGATGTCGAACTTTAAGTTCCCCAATTTTTCGCGGAACATGGCGGAATACTGGCAACGCTGGCACGTCTCGCTCTCCACCTGGTTCCGGCATTACATCTATATTCCCCTTGGTGGGTCGCGAGTGAGCCAATTGAAATCCGTCCGTAATATCTGTATCATCTTTTTGGTCAGCGGCCTCTGGCACGGCGCCAACTGGACATTCGTGTTCTGGGGTGGCCTGCACGCGCTGCTCTATATTCCCGTGTTCTTGATGGGTCGCAACCGTATGTACGCCGATAATGTGGTCGGTGAAAAGACCTGGTTCCCTACCCCGGTCGAGATCGGGCAGGTACTGCTGACCTTCGCCCTGGTTACCTTTTCGCGCATCTTTTTCCGCTCCCCGTCCATCGGTGATGCCTTCGACTATATCGAGCGTATCGCATCCGACATGAGCTACGCGCCCTACGTGCATCCGATGGGATACCGTATGCTCGACTTTTTCGTCCTCCTCGGCGTATTCACATTTTACGAATACCTCATCCGAAAAGACGAACGCCATCCCTTTAAATTCAAGTACAGACCCATCCGATTGGTATTGTACGTTCTCGTCGTTTTGAGTATCTTATTGTTCTACGACGACGGCGTCAACCGATCGTTCATTTATTTCCAGTTTTAAATAGGATGTCCCCGTGAAAAAATTTATCCTAAAATCGCTGCTCTACATCTTTCTCATCCTATTACTATTGGAAGGGATTGTTAGGATGTTCCATCTCTATACGGAGGACCCGCCCCGCTTTATCGACGAAAAAGGCGTGGAAAAAAGGGTGCCGGACAACACAGGATATGCGGTCACCGGAAACAGGAACCAGAATTTCTCCGAATTCCATATCAATAAGATGGGATTCAATTCGCACCGGGAGTTCAAGCCATCCGCAGCCGGATACGAGGTCGCCCTGATCGGCGATTCATTTATCGAGGGCTTCCACCAAGATTATGACAGCTCGACCGGAAAAAGGATAGAGCAAAAGGTGGATGGCATCGAGGTCTACGAATACGGGTATGCCGGATACGATTTTGCCAACCAAATGCATCTCGTGCATGCCTATGCGGAGGATTTTGAGCTCATAGACGAAATCATTCTCTACCTCAACTACGACAACGATTTGGGACGGGCGGAATACGAACCCAACCATGCCCGCATCAGGATGCTATCCTCCACGGTCTTCAAAATCCGCGACAATATCAAACTGCTGGCCTACGGTTCAAAAATCGGTATTATCGAACCCCTGAAAAAACTGGCCCAGGGCGGAGATGCCTTCGGAAACGAACAGGACGGCTACGAGACCAACGCACTGGATGAGGAACCCGAAGCCGATCGACAGGAAGAAGACGAGCAACGTATCGCCAATTTCCGGAGCCTGATCGACCTTTACGGATTCGACAAAGGCAAGACTGCCCTACTGTTGGACAGCCGCAAGACCAGTGCCCGTTTTTTAAATTTTCTGCGACGTAACGATATTCGCTACATCGATTTTGCCGAACGCTTCAAAGCCTCGCAAAAACCTACTAACCTCATCTACGACAAACACTGGAATACCAACGGGCGGGAACTTATCGCCGAAGAGGTGGCGAACTATTTAAAAAAAATCCGAAAACAACCCTAAGTACATGAAAATCTAAACGTTCCATGCGGTTTTTGGATGAAGTACCCAACCTCGATTCCAACGGTCAGACTTCAATTTTAGTAGGATTTATCGCTCGAAAAATAATCACTAAATACCTTCTTTTAACACCAACCCCCGTGTTTCAACGAACTAAATCCCAATCCTTTCTTAAAAAACGTCCAAAAAAGTGTATTTTGTCGTATTTATGGGTAGTTTAACCCAATTATGTTAAGATTTTGAGAACACTTGAAAGAAATAAAGATAACGTCTTTCGAACTTGGCTCGAAGAGGTCAGAGAGAGTGTCATTTTGGCCATCTATGACCGTTCCCCCGTTTTTTTTATGTTATTTATCCGATAAAATAACGCTTTGCCTATTGGTAGAGCAATAAAAACGAAACAACAATTATATTCGTCGTTCACCAAACGACCAAAATTATTTCACCAAGTTCCCAAAGGCCTGATTTGAGCCGTCTACGACGTAAAATAGAGAGTCATCGCGAAGGTAAAATTATCTTTACCGACCTGTTCGATACCTTATTGCACCGCACCGTCCATCCTAATTACACCCAAAAACTTTGGGCAAAATTCATGGTACGCGAACTTGGATTATTCACCGACGTAGATACCCTGTTTTCCGTTCGCCCCGCTGTCGTATCCCATTTAGCACAAGAGCACGGATTACGTGGCGTCGAAGTGGACTATTACGACGTCATTGCCGAAGTGTATCGGCGACTGAACAATACCAACCTGTTGAAGGACGTGCCCTACGAGCACTTTGAAAAGATGTTCCAAAGAGCGGACTTCGTTGCGGAGACCGCCGTGCAATTCACTAACGAGACCCAGATTGCCAATCTCATCCATTTTAAGAACAAGGGATACCACATCTACTTGGTCACCGATTTCTACCTACCCAAGGAACTGATATCCCAAATGCTGGAATTTCACGGTATAGCATCCCTTTTTGAAGACGTTTTCGTTTCCTGCTCCCTCGGGAAATGCAAGGAAAATGGCAGTATCTATCCTTATATACTCAGCCATACCTCCACCGACGCCGCAGATGCCATTATGATGGGGGACAATAAGAAAAGTGATGTGCAAAAGGCCGAAAAACATGGTATAACGGCCTTCCACCTAAAACATATCTCCCATAAATTCAGAAACAGGAAAAATCTCTTCGGCGACGATATAAAACATTTTGGAAAGATTTGTAAAAAGTGGGAAAGAAAATGTCGGAAAAGTCCGCATCCGTACAGTGAATACGTGCTGCATTTTTACTTCTTTGCCGAAAGGCTGTACCTCAAGGCAAGGCAAGACGGAATCAAAAATCTGTTCTTTTTGGCCCGCGAAGGCTTCTTTCTCAAGCGTCTATTTGATGCCTATCAGGAGATGAACCGCTTTGCGGACGACCGAAAAATCAGTACCCATTACCTGAAAATGTCCCGTCATTCCGCGGTCCAGATATCGCTCAAGCCCT
The DNA here is from genome assembly GCA_049683055.1 of Pricia sp. Lineage (GTDB taxonomy): Bacteria > Bacteroidota > Bacteroidia > Flavobacteriales > Flavobacteriaceae > Pricia. Next base: position 1,635 of record JBAUIP010000212.1, on the reverse strand, counting down.
TACCGGAAGAAGATTTCAGTGCTTTCAAGGGCAGTTTGGGAACTATATCTGTCTACGACTATTTGGATGGTATGGCCTTTCCCGAAGAAATCAAAGATGTGATTATCGATGACCTCCGTCATCTCGGTGAGGTATCGCAAGATCCGGATTCGAATTTCTTCGAGTCGGAAACCATGTCCCGATTAAGACAGAACGAAACCTTTGCGGACCAGTACGAAAAGCATCGAACTACCCAAAAAAGGGCTTTCGAGGCTTATTTAGATAGCTTCGGGGTCGATTTAGATGCGGAAGGGCTGCACCTCGTCGATGTCGGATGGGGCGGTACCATGCAAGAAAACCTGTACCACTATCTGGGCCGTAAAATTCCCGTTACCGGATATTATCTGGGCCTAAAGGAAATTTATAACATTCTACCCGACACCAAGCGGTACGGCCTTAATTTTTCAGTGTACCCCAGCCGCGATTTTTCGGACGAGGTGCTTATGGCCAACGGACAGCTGTACGAACAGCTGTTAAGCGCACCGCACGGCAGTACGCTACGATATACCCTAGAAGACCCTGAATCGTTCGCCGTCACGTACCACAAGGAACAGGAAAAACAGGCCTATGAAAATTGGGTGCGCCCCGTGCAGGAATATATGTTCGACCGGTTCAAGGATATCTTCGAAAGTCTGAGACCTATCGACTACTCACAAGACACGGCCCAAGACTACTTGGTCGATATGGCCCTGCGCACGGGAATATTGGGAAATAAGAAACACATTCAATTCGTAGACAACCTCTCCAAAGGCTTCTACCAAAACGTAGGCCAGAACCAGGTCGGGGTCGCCTACAGCCCGACCCAGATCAAAGGATCGAAAATGGGACTTTTGTTCTCGTTTATCAAATCCCCCGAAAAGCTGTTCCGCTATTTGGTGAAAGTTAAGCCCTGGCTCTACTCCAAAGGACTTTATCGCTTATCGTGGCCACTGCACCTGACTTATTATTACATTCGATTCAATTTTTGGCTGAAGAAGAAATGGTTTCCGAAGGGTCTTGTTCCTTGAGATTGAGGAGTTGAGGAAGTTATGGTCTCCGAACGGCCTAGTCTGTTAGGATAGAGGAGTTTAATAAGAAATGGTTTGCGAACGGGCTATTTGTTGGGATTCAGAACTCGTTCACATCAATTAGTTTCACAACAAAGGACGTATCTTAACAAGCAATTACTTACATTTAAATTGACGCGCTGAAGTCCGATTTCTGCAGCCAGTCATGTCTCAACTTTATCGTCAACATCTTCGCAATCATCACTGAATAGCTGCAGAGGCATCCGCCGCGAATTATCAATCACCCACACAATCCATCTTTACTCACCCATCATCAATGGTACATCACCCATAATTCATCATCCATCATCAATCATCAAACATCAATTATCCATCATCCATCATCCATCATCCATCATTATTGGGTTTTTAACAAGTAATATCTTACCTTCTAAAATTTCACAACCTCAAATTCCGATCGCCGGTTGATTTTATGCTTTTCCTCGGGGCAGTAGGTGTTGTCATCACACTCGTTCAGTAAATTTTCTTCGCCGTAACCTTCGGGAATTAAACGTTCTGCGACGATGCCCTGCTGGATGAGGTAGTCCAC
>JBAUIP010000211.1:0-2463 GCA_049683055.1 Pricia sp. | reverse complement strand
TTTTCGCCCATCAAGGCCTCACCGCTGAGTTTTAAAAGTATCCTTTTATATTGCATCCGTAGCTATTGATTTGGAACAAAAATAATCAAAAATTATTAGCGGGATAGAAGAAAAAATCCACGCCAATATGCCCTCGACATCCTTAATTATTTGCCAATCCTTATGTACGGTTCTTCTAAATTTTATATCCTTGCAGCAATCACCTAATAACCTAAAATTCAATTCCGTTAGTTGTCGGAAGAAGCCTTCAAAAAGTAGCAATGGTTGTGATAATCGTGGCATCCAAATTAAATCATATTCAAAATGAGCATCGTTAAAAGAACATTACTATCATTTGTTTCCGCTGTTGTCTTATACGGCTGCGGCTCTTCAAGATCCTTATTGTCAGCCGAAAATTCGGCAGTCGAAGTGTCCATGGACCTCATAAACGTAGTCGACGACAAGGTGCTGGTAACGATAGACCCCGGAGCTTTTAGCTCGGATGAGGTATCCTTTTACATTCCAAAGACCGTTCCGGGTACCTATAGTACCGATAACTATGGAAAATACATCGAAAATCTCAAAGCTTTGGATTACGACGGAAACCAGATAACCGTTACCAAGCCCGACGATAACACCTGGACGGTTTCTGACGGAAAAAAGTTGGATAAATTGACCTATTATGTAAACGATACTTACGATACGGAGGTCAGTACAGAGGATGCGGTATTTTCCCCCGCAGGCACCAATATCCTCAAAGATGAAAATTTCATGCTCAACCTACACGGATTTATAGGATATTTCAATGATTTAAAGGAAGTGCCTTATGAGATTACCATCATGGCGCCGGAAAACCTCAGGCCGACGACGACCTTACCGATGCAGCCCGCAGTTGCGTCATCTTCGGGCATGGGTGATGATACCAATGGACGGGACGGCAACGGACAAGACGCAGAGGAACAGAATGGTGATGGCTCGGACGCCGGTGAACAGGATGCCGTAGAAAAGGATGCTGATGTCTTTTACGCCCGTCGGTATTTCGAGGTCATCGATAACCCTATTCTATACGCCGAGCCGAATACCGAATCTTTTCAGCTCAACGATATCGAGGTGACCCTCAGCGTGTATTCGCCCAATGATGTATACCAGGCATCGGACCTGAAGGATAAAATGGAAAATATGATGAGCGCCCAAAAGGCGTTTTTGGGCGAGGTCAACAGTACGAAAAACTATGACATCCTTTTGTATTTGTCTAAACTGGATTCCACCGATGCGGGAGGATTTGGTGCTCTTGAACACCATACCTCCACCACGGTTGTGCTACCGGAAGCCATGCCCAAAGAGCGGTTGGAACAGACGATGATCGACGTGGTATCCCACGAGTTTTTTCATACCGTAACCCCGTTGAACGTACATTCCGAAGAGGTACAGTTCTTTGATTTCAACGACCCCAAAATGTCACGCCACTTGTGGATGTACGAAGGCACCACCGAATATTTCGCTAATCTCTTTCAGGTCAACCAAGGGCTTATCGATGAGACGGAATTCTATCAACGAATGATGAATAAAATCAACAACGCCAAAACTTATGATGATACCATGTCGTTTACGACCATGAGCCAGAATATTTTGGAAGAGCCGTATGCCGAAAATTACGCTAATGTTTACGAGAAAGGGGCTTTGATCAACATGGCGCTCGATATCGAACTGCGCGATTTGAGTGATGGTGAAAAGGGAGTGCTTTGGCTGATGAAGGAACTCTCGAAAAAGTACGGTCAGGATACCCCTTTTGAAGACGACGAACTCATCGATGAAATAGTGGCCATGACCTATCCGGAAATTCGGACTTTTTTCGAGAATCATGTTATAGGGGAAACTCCTATCAATTACGAGGCTTATTTTGCCAAAGTGGGACTTACGATGCAAGGTGGGGAACGCCAGACCGGTTATTTTCTGGATGGGGAGACCCCCTTTATCGATGTCGACCCTTCTAACAATAATGCCGTTTTCGTAAGAGAGGGAATTGAGCTCAATAGCTTTTTTAATGACCTGGGCGCAGAAGGTGGAGATATCATCAAGAGCATTAACGGCACCCCGATTACCTTAGAGTCCATTCGGACGATAGTCGGTCAAAGTTTTGGATGGTCGGCGGACACCGAGGTGACGATGACCGTGCAGCGTGGAGAAGAAGAAGTTGAACTTGAAGGCCAGGCCGGCAAGCCCATGTTGCAGGTGCAAACTATAGTTCTGGTCGCGGGAGTAAGTTCAGAGCAGGCGGAATTGCGCGAGGAATGGTTAAAGGGGTAAGAGCAGTGAAAGGGCACTAAGAAACCAATGCCCAAAGTTCCCATCGCGTCGACCAGCCCGAAATAGGTTTGTGATTGAAGCTTTGGCCCCAAATTGTTAATACCAATATCAGTTAAGAGTTTTTGGCTATACTACAAATTGCCAACCCATAAAACAAAAACCGCCAAGATGTGATTC
>JBAUIP010000210.1:0-1556 GCA_049683055.1 Pricia sp. | reverse complement strand
GGCCTGACGGCTCGTACAGCAGGGCTGTGGGCCATGTATCCGCAAGGCCATGCGATGCTTGCTGGCGTGCAGCCCTGCGTACAACTACAAGATGCACTCGAGTGCACTCCTGCTGCCATACAGCGTGACCCGTCCGTGGAAAATCTTGTACATCGACCGATGGCCCAGCCAGCCTCCCAGCGCGTCCGCTGGCCAGATTTGAGCACGCAGGCCTCAACTAGAGCCTATTGGAAGGTGCATTACGGGTCAAGTTGCGGTCTGGGCGATACGTTGCTGGGACGTCCTGGCTGGGCCTGAGCGTTCTGACGTGGCCATAAAACAGGCAGGGCACTACGCGTGCTTGGACCTGCTCACCAGTAGAAACACGGACATCCTTGCATGATGTATATGTCGTTGCCGGCTATCGAGCTAGCGAGCCGCGATGGCTACTTCGTGGCGAGGCGGTCCGTCTCTGTTCATGCTGTTGCCGATCATCGTTGCAACCATGGTCAGCTAAGGGGCACTGAAAACGCAGCGCAGGTGCCCCAGTAGCAGCTGCGGGACGTGAAGTAGCACTGCGCGTCCTACGGACGCATCAAGCTATGGCATTTGCAAGTGTCAACACATCCCATGCCTCCGGAGTTACGCGCCATGCTGATTTGTGGCAAGCGCTTCAAGCCAGAACTCATGTCATGACCACCCTCTTCAATGTGTGCAATCAGCTCGCGCGCTGATCGCTTCAATGCTGCCTAGGTGGGCACCCTCCGCATGCGCGCAAGGTGCCGCATTGCTTCCCAACTACTGCAGAAGTGAGAGGCATGCGCCCACGACTAACACAAGCTTCGCAACATCTGCTGCAACCTTGCTGGTGAGGTCGCGGCCCTTGTAAGATGCGGTGGCGTCACGAAGCTACTCCTCCTGTCAGGCGCGCAACACTCAAGCGGGCTGCAACCCCTACCATCGCCACGTACTGACCCGCGGCCGGTTTCACATCAGTCAGGGGGTCGATAGGGATCCCAGGACGCTCAAAATCAGCCTGCTCCGACCTGTGGGCGTGTCATCCTGCCAGATTGACGGTTCAGTTGTCTCCAGCATCCGCAAACGACTATGCAAGGCCATATATTTTCTGACACGTGCTCAAGGCCGGAGAACATGTGCTGATGGGCGTCGCTCAGCCCGGGTGGCCATAGCTGGGTACTTGTTTGGGCCGAAACCGAAGGGTCCCCCCTGTGGTTTTGGGGGTGCCCCATCGCAACCAGACGGGATGAGCAGTGGCACCAAGCTCGACACGCTGAGTAATATGCCGTTCTCCGTTCTGCGGTGCGGCGACGTATCAGGTTGCGGATTGCGCTCGAGTGGGCATGTACGCTTTTTCTCACGGGCCGGTCACGTTGTATGGTTCAGGGGACGAGCTGCGCTGCAGGGTGTGTAGCTTGAGTCGACTGCCCCATCTGCAGCGAATGGCACTGCACGTATGTTACCACGAGGTTTGTCACCTGTCCTGGAGCTTTACAGCTCCCCGACTGCGAGAGACTCTGGGCAGATATGGGGTTGCAGGTGTGAAGCCCTGATTGTCA
>JBAUIP010000209.1:0-45778 GCA_049683055.1 Pricia sp. | reverse complement strand
GTAGAGAGAACTGCGAATCGGCCAGAAATACCAGCTGTCCCCTTTTGTCCGTTGCCAGAAATTTCTGCTTTACCCGCTGAAACTCTTCGAATTCCTCATTTTTCGGATCCTTAGGGTCTACCCAACAGGCTTTGTAAACCGGAAAATTCTCGTAGGTGCATTTCGCGCCGTATTCATGTTCCAAACGGTACTGAATGACTTCGAACTGTAGGGCACCCACCGTGCCAATAACCTTTCTGCCGTTCATTTCCAAGGTAAAAAGCTGTGCCACACCTTCATCCATCAACTGGTCAATGCCTTTGTATAGTTGTTTGGACTTCATGGGGTCCGCATTGTTGATATAGCGAAAGTGTTCCGGCGAAAAACTCGGTATTCCCTTGTAGTGTAGCTCCTCGCCTTCGGTCAAGGTGTCACCGATCTTAAAATTGCCCGTATCGTGTAGGCCCACAATATCACCAGGATATGAAATATCCACAATTTCTTTCTTTTCTGCAAAAAAGGCGTTGGGGCTGGAAAACTTCAATTTCTTATCCTGTCGAACATGCAGGTAGGGCTTGTTCCTTTCGAAAGTGCCCGACACTACTTTTACAAAGGCCAAACGGTCACGGTGCTTGGGATCCATGTTGGCATGGATTTTAAAGACAAATCCCGTCATGTCTTTTTCATTGGCCTCGACCATACGTTCCTCGGCCTTTTTGGGGCGGGGCGATGGGGCAATTTCAATAAAGCAGTCCAACAACTCCCGCACTCCGAAATTGTTCAGGGCCGAGCCGAAAAACACGGGTTGCTGCTTTCCTTCAAGGTAGAGGTTCTTGTCGAAATCGGGATAGACGCCCATGGCCAGTTCCAGATTTCCCCGAAGGTTTTCGGCCGCCTTACTCCCGATAATGGTTTCGAGTTCCGGATTGTTGATATCGTCGAAGGCAATGGTCTCCTCAATGTTTTTCTTGCTGCTGCCGCTGAACAGGTTGATGTTCTTTTCGTAGATATTATAAATTCCCTTGAAATCGTACCCCATGCCGATGGGAAAACTCAGTGGCGTGACTGAGAGTCCCAATTTTTGCTCCAGTTCGTCCAATAGGTCAAAGGCATCTTTTCCTTCGCGATCTAGTTTGTTGATGAATACGATGATAGGAATGTTCCGCATTCGACAGACTTCTACCAATTTTTCGGTCTGTGCCTCGACGCCCTTGGCCACATCGATGACCACGATGACACTGTCGACAGCGGTCAAAGTGCGGAAGGTATCCTCTGCAAAATCTTTGTGCCCGGGCGTATCGAGAATATTGATTTTCTTATCCTTATACAAAAAAGCCAAAACGGAAGTAGCTACCGAAATACCGCGTTGGCGCTCGATTTCCATAAAGTCGCTGGTAGCCGATTTTTTGATTTTATTGCTTTTGACGGCCCCGGCTTCCTGAATGGCGCCCCCGAACAAAAGTAGTTTTTCGGTCAAGGTCGTCTTACCGGCATCGGGATGCGAAATGATACCGAACGTCCGGCGTTTATTGATTTGGTCCTTAAATGATTTCATCCCAAAAATTTGTGCAAAAATACGGGAAATAATGCTTTGATCGCTTGACGGATTTAGTGTCTTAAAACTAAATTATATTCTTACAAATCATGTAAGCTCAAAACAGATAGGACCTTCTCGATATGGCGTGTCGAAAACTTCTTCTACTTCTATCTTATCAATTTTCATACGTTTATTGGCCACGAGAATCGAGGCAAGGCAAACGAAAAGGTTAAAAAACCTTCTCTTTATCGAATAAACCTGTCTTTGAAAGATATTTCCAAACCAAGCATTTAAAACAATTTGACGATCAAGATTTTAACTATATCTTGCAAATTCATTAACAATCGACCCAACTCTTACACCTACAAAAATCTACGTGCCATGGTGATTAGTTTATAGAAAACTAAACATCTATGGAAAAAATTACTCTACCGAATTTAAGGAAAAAAGTAGCCTACGGACTTTCCTTGGCCACAGCGGTTATGCTGTTGGTCCTGACTTCGTCATTCAACGGGATTCCTACTTTTTCCGAAGGAACTTCGCTACCCGATCGCATCGGCAATCCAGCACCCAGTTCAAAGGCCCGTATGCTCGAGGAAATCGTAATGATGGATTTCGAAGGATGTACCATCCTAGAGCAGCAGGAATTGAGGACTTCCGATTTTGGCTTCGCGGATGGGGTACAGGACGGTAGCCTTTCCGCCGAAAACGTAGACCTGAGCTCCAAATGGGGTCTCCCCGAAGGAAGCATTATCGTCAGTGTCAGTGGGGCGAGCAGTAAGAGTTCGCTTCAGTTGTTCGAGGTGAATAAGGACCTGCCGGCAACCTTTACCTTTTCCGGAAGCGTTCCGGTCATGTTGGTCGCCGAGCATTCCCCAAGGGTGGATGCCGGACAGCGTGACGGCATCCGCTCCATGGATGGGGTCGAATATCTACAGACAGCTCCGTTGCCCTCCGGTATCATTGCCGATAACGAGGGTACTGATAACTACTTTGTGGAGAACACAACATCCTCGGCCATCAACGGTCCGGACCGGTTCGTTTGGGAGTCGCAGGACTTTGTATCCGAGCTTGAATTTTACACGACCTCAACCTTTCCTGTTAACGGTATCCGCATCCGATTGACTCCCATTATATGTCCCGATACGGATGGCGATGGCGTCAACGATACTGTAGATTTGGACGATGATAACGACGGAATTCTCGATACCGTTGAGGATGCCAATACCGATGGTGACAACAATCCTGCTACCAATCCCACAGATTTAGACGGAGATGGCTATCCCAATTACTTGGATATCGATACCGATAACGATGGTATTCCCGATAACGTCGAGGCGCAGTCCACTGATGGTTATATTCCTCCGAACGAAGACGATGCCGCGACCTATGAGGCCAATGAGGGAGTCAATTCCGCTTATATTGGCGGCCTCGACCCGTTCAATTTCGACGGCGGTGAGAACACAAGCTACGAAGAACAAAATAGCGACAACGACTTAGTGCCGGACAATAACGAAGGCAACGATTTCAATTTTGACGGTATTCCCGATCAGACCTTAACCGGAGTGGATACGGATGGCGACGGACTTGACGATGGTTATGAAGGAAGTGATGTGAACGACGGCTTCGATGTCAACGACGAAATTGACGACCCGGCCAACGATTTGCCCGATACCGACAATACCGACGATGTCAATTACCGCGATGTCGATGACGACGGCGATGGTATTTTGACGGTCGATGAAGATGTGAATGGTGACGGAGATCCGACCAACGATGATACCGACGGCGATGGCACGCCCAACTATTTGGACCCCACCGATGGCGGTCCCGATACCGACGGCGATGGCGTTCCCGATTCGGCGGACCTTGACGACGATAACGATGGAATACTTGATGCTGTAGAGGACCCCAATATCGACCAAGACAACGACCCCTTGACCAATCCCTACGATTTGGATGAGGATGGGTATCCGAATCACTTGGATATCGATTCCGACAACGATGGTATTCCCGATAACGTCGAGGCACAGACCACCGATGGATACATTGCGCCCAATGACGACGATTTCGATACGGCCGAGGCCAATAACGGGGTAAATTCTGCCTACCCGGATGGTCTGACTCCGGTCAATACCGATGGTGAAGACGTCGAAGATTATATTGACGGGGATAGTGACAACGATCGTGTTCCTGACAACAACGAAGGCAACGATTTCGATTTCGACGGGATTCCCGACCAGACCTTTACCGGCACCGATACCGATAGGGACGGCCTTGACGATGGATACGAGGGCTCAGATACCAACGATGGCTTTGATGTCAACGATGAAATTAACGACCCGGCCAATGACCTGCCCGATACCGATGGCACCGAAGATGTGAACTACCGTGATATCGATGATGATGGCGACCGTATAGATACCTTCGAAGAAGATGTCGACGGCGATGGCGACCCGACCAACGATGATACCGACAACGACGGAACGCCCGATTATCTTGACCCGAACAACGAAAACCTCGATACCGATGACGATGGAGTTCTCGATACTGCCGACCTGGACGACGACAACGACGGACTTCTAGATAGCGTCGAGGATACCAATGAAGACGGCGACGATGACCCCTCGACCAATCCTACCGACACCGACGGCGACGGATTTCCCGATTATTTGGATATCGACTCCGATAATGACGGCCTTCCCGATAATATTGAAGCTCATACTACGGATGAATATATTGCCCCTATCGATGACGATGAGGAAACCTATATTGCCAATGACGGAGTGAATTCCGCCTATCCCGATGGAATCACCCCCGTAAACACAGATGGGGAAGACACACCGGATTACATCGATGAAGATAGCGACAACGACTCCGTACCTGACAACAACGAGGGCAACGACTTTAATTTCGACGGTTTGCCCGACCAGACGTTCACCGGTACCGACACCGATGGCGATGGTCTCGACGACGGCTACGAAAACGGAACCGTCAACGATGGCTTCAATTTCAATGATGGCATCGATGATCCGGTGAACCAATTGCCTGATACCGATGGTACCGAAGATGTCAATTATCGTGATATCGATGATGATGGTGATGGTATAGCTACTCCTGACGAAGATGCCGATGAAGACGGAGACCCGACCAACGACGATACGGATAACGACGGGACTCCCGATTATCTTGATAACGACCAGGATTCCGATGCAGATACCGATGGTGATGGCGTCCCTGATACTGCGGACCTTGATGACGACAACGATGGCATCTTGGATAGTGTAGAAGATCCCAACCTCGATGGCGACGATAACCCCTTGACCGATCCGTTGGATAGCGATAACGATGGCCGCCCGAACCATTTGGATATCGACTCCGACGATGATGGTCTTCCGGATAACGTAGAGGCACAGACTACGGACGGCTACATCGTGCCCAACGATGACGATGAGGCGACCTATGAAGCCAACAACGGTTTGAACTCCGCCTATCCCGATGGCTTGGAACCGGTCAATACCGATGGGGAAGACGACCCCGATTATATCGATATGGATAGTGACAACGATTTGGTGTTCGACAATATCGAGGGCAACGATTTCAATTTTGATGGCGAACCCGACCAAGAGTTTACCGGAACAGATACCGATAACGATGGTCTTGATGATGGCTACGAACACGGCAGCATCGACGACGGATTCAACTTCAACGATGGCATCGATGATCCCGCCAATGATCTGCCCGATACCGATGGAACCGAAGACGTCAACTATCGAGATATCGACGATGACGGTGACGGCATCGATACCCCCGATGAAGACATTGACGAAGACGGTGACCCTACCAATGATGACCTCGATGATGATGGCACACCAAGCTATCTAGACCCCGATGAATCTACAGATACCGAAATTGTGGTCATGCAAATGGTGACGCCCAATAACGACGGGAAAAATGAATTTTTATGGATAGAGAACGTCGATTTGGCACTGAATAACAGTCTTCAGATTTTTAACCGATGGGGCATGCCGGTCTACCAAGGTGAAGGCTATAACAACCAAAACAATGTCTTTGACGGCAGATCGCAGGGCAGAACGACTATAAACGCGGCGGAGTATTTACCAGCGGGGGTATATTTTTATATATTTGAGTATAGTACCGTAGATGAGGATAACGTAACGGATGCTGGCTACATCTATATCAGTAAATAATTCGTACTACTAACCAAGTAAGCTACTTATGATTTTGAGAAAGAGCCTTTTGGCTACCTTATTTTTAATGCTGCTTTTTTGGGATTCCGCCAGCGCCCAGCAAGATGCTCAGTACACCCAATACATGTTTAACACCATGAGCGTCAATCCGGCCTATGCCGGGTCTAGGGGGCAATTGAGCATCGCCGGTCTGTATCGGTCACAGTGGGTAGGGCTCGATGGAGGCCCACAGACCTTTACCTTCAACCTTCACTCCCCGATCAGAAATAGCAACGTAGGCTATGGCCTTTCCATCGTCAACGATAAAATCGGCGAGGGTACCGTTCAGGAAACCTATATTGATGGACTGGTTTCCTATACGGTAGATGTTTCGCTGGTCGGCAAACTATCTTTCGGTCTAAAACTTGGAGGCAACCTCTTAAACCTGGATTTTGAACGGTTGCGTCAAAGGGAAGGCTTTGAAGAGGCGGTCGCCACCGATAATATTGAAAACCGTTTTTCGCCCAATGTGGGATTGGGAGTCTATTACCACACGAATAAATTTTACGCGGGCCTTTCGGCACCCAATCTATTGGAAACCGAACATTTTGATAATTCCAATTCCGATGCCAACAACGTCGAATTTCTGGCCAAGGACCGGGTTAATTTTTATCTGATTACGGGTTATGTCTTCGACCTGAACGACGACTTTAAGTTCAAGCCCGCCCTACTGACCAAAGTGGTTGGCGGTGCACCTTTGCAGGTCGACGTTTCGGCAAACTTTCTTTTCGCCGAAAGGTTCTCTTTTGGGGCCGCCTACCGATGGGATGCTGCGTTAAGCGCCCTGGCCGGTTTTCAGGTGACCGATCAGATAATGCTGGGCCTGGCCTACGATAGGGAAACCACAGATTTCGGTGCCACGCAGTTCAGTAGCGGATCTTTCGAGATTTTTCTGAGGTGGGAGCTGCTCCGATCCTTCGAAAAACTGGTTTCACCAAGGTTCTTTTAAAAAATTAAGGGGTAAATGTTACAAAGAGAATACATACTTATTTTAATGGTTTTTCTAATTGGCGGAATTGGTTTCGCCCAAGAAAAACTGCTGACCAAGGCGAACGAGAAGTACGAATCGTACTCTTTTAGCCCGGCGATAGATATCTACAAAAAGGTATTGGATAGGGGATATGCATCCGCGGACTTATTAAAGAAACTTGGCAATTCATACTACTTCAATGCCGATTATAAAGATGCCGCAGAAACCTATAAAAGGTTGGTCACGGAATATCCTGATGATACTCCTCCAGAATACTACTTTCGCTATGCACAGACCCTAAAGACCCTTCAGGATTACGAAACCTCAAATGAAATTATGGCCCAATTCTTAGAGGCAACCGAAGGTGACGAGAGGGCATCCGCTTACAAAAACGAGCGGGATTACCTAAAAGAGATAAAACAAAATTCCGGGCGGTTCAATGTCGCCCCCTTCAAGTACAATTCCCCATACTCCGAATTTGCGCCTTCTTTTTATGAAGAGGGACTTATATTTTCTTCGGACCGCGACACCGGTAATTTCGCCCGCTATCGACATACTTGGACTTCAAAAGATTTTTTAGACCTGTACAAGGTCAATACCGATAGCGTATCGGCCGGATCGGTTACCAAACTTGGGGAGAACGTGAACACAAGGCTTCATGAGTCCACTTCCATTACTACCAAAGACGGTAAGACCCTGTATTTTACCAGAAACAACTACAAAAACAAAAAATACGTCAGGGACGAACAGGGCATCGTACGTCTCAAAATTTTTAGGGCATCCCTCATTAAAGGGGTTTGGACAAATATCGAAGAACTTCCCTTTAACAGTGATTCCTATTCCGTCGCCCATCCGGCATTGAGTCCCGATGAAAAAACCCTATACTTTGTTTCCGATAGGGAAGGTTCCTTTGGGGAATCGGATATTTATAAAGTTTCTGTCAAAGAGGACGGCGGCTATGGCACACCCGAAAATCTGGGCGACAACATCAACACCGAGGCCAGGGAAACCTTTCCCTTTGTCAGCAGCGAAGAAGTACTGTATTTTTCTTCTGACGGCCATCCGGGACTCGGGGGCCTTGATGTGTTCGCGACCTCTATATCCAATGGAGATGTAGATGGAAACGTCATGAACGTAGGGGAACCCATTAACAGCAGTTTTGATGATTTTACCTTTATCATCGACGACACTACCAAACGCGGCTATTTTGCCTCCAATCGGTCGGAAGGTGTCGGTGCCGATGATATTTATGAGTTTTTGGAGGCCAAGCCTTTGCGTTTGAAATGCACACAGGAAATATCGGGTACCGTACGGGACGAAATATCGAACGAACCCTTGATGAGCGCTACTGTTAGGGTCATCGATGAGGACAACGAGGAAATCACCTCCGTGATGACCGATTCACTCGGTAGGTATACAGTGCCCATCGACTGCAATCAAGGCAATTTCGTCAGGGCAACGATGGATGGCTATATCCCCTCGGAAGAATATTTAAGTGCTTCGGAGGGCGAGCCCCAGACCGTCGATTTTCTATTGGAGCGAAACACGGTCTCCGCAGGCTTCGGCGATGATTTGTCCCAACTCCTGCAGCTCAGTACGATTTACTTCGACTATAACAAATACAACATCCGGAAAGATTCAGAAATCGAGGTGGAAAAGGTCATCGCGGCCATGGAAAAATACCCTAGCCTTAAAATCAAGGTCAATGCCCATACCGACAGCAGGGGCAAGGACTCCTACAACCTATGGCTCTCCCAAAAAAGGGCCGAGGCCACTGTCAACTATATGGAGAAACAGGGCATCGCCGAAAACCGACTCAGCAGCGAGGGCTTTGGCGAAACCAAGCTCATCAATGACTGCGCCAACGGGGTAGAATGCACCGCGGCCCAACACGAACTTAACCGCCGATCAGAGTTTATTATCGTGGAGTAGAAGACGGCGTTTGCCGGATACCATTTTGAGGTTTTTTTCAAGATTTATATTTTGAATCTTTAAAAATTAAACAGGGGTCAGTAATGAACTATTTCTAAATTACAAGCAGTCCATTGGGCTGCTTTTTTGATTGTCAGAACCTAAGAATTATCTGAAAATCAATATGGTATAAATTGCCTTACATCGATATTTAGATGGTTCACCAAGGTCTGGCCCGCTTATACAACATTTTTTTCGATGTCGGTTGGCCAGCCTTTACATTTGTGCTCGATGGACCAAGCCATTACCTGCTCAAATCTACCCAAGCCCAATGGCATTCCTTTCCGGAAAGAAAATTACCCTCTTACTGCTGCTTGTGACCTCATTCGCGTTCGGACAACAAACGTATTTGGACAGGTTCAATAACCAGGCCTACAACAATAACAACGGATCGGCCAATTTTTCTTCCAATTGGGTCGAGTTCAATGATGGGGGTACCAGTCCGACAGCAGGTAACATACAGGTCAATTCAAACCAGTTGCGTTTCAGGGAAGTCAATGACCCCAATAAAAGTATCAACAGAGGGGTGAACCTGGCCGGAGCCGGTTTGGTGTTTTTGCGCTTCAATTTTAATGCCAATAATCTGGGCGACGAACAGTTGGGCCTATGGCTGTTAGACAATGCCGGAAACTATCAGTTTATAGGGGCATTGCAAGCAAGCAATGGTGCCGGAACGGTGAACTTTGAAATTCCGGATCAATATAAGTGGGCAGGTTTCAGAGTGCTTTTTGATAACCGATCAGGACTTTGGCAGGCCAACGAAGAAATTTTCTTAGATAATATTCAATTTACGGTGTATTCCCCCGAAGAATCGCCCAGGCCCTACGAAGAAAGGGAATCCATCAACGTACAGGGTGATTTTAGGATGCGAGGAAATACGAACATCGAATGCGTCTCCAATTGTCCAGCCGATCCGGATACGAATAACCCCCCCGCCGTGATGGGCTATGTTGATATCGATGGCGACGGATCTACCCTAAACTCCAGTAGCAGCGCCATGACTTTGCCGGCTGGAGCCAGCGTTGAATACGCAGGTCTATATTGGGGCGGCCTTTATCAAAGTTCAAGAAGTGGAATAACCAATCCGCCAGGTTCTTTGGATATGGACGAAGTACGGTTGCGGACCCCTTCCTCGGGATATACCACAGTTACCGCCGATGTACGCAATATGGAAAGAACGGCCCAAAGCCCTTGGGATACCTTTTTGGCCTATGCCGATGTGACCGCCGAAGTACAGGCCGGGGGCAGTGGTGATTATTTTGTGGCCGATATCGCCTTGGCAACAGGTAGCTCTTTCACCGGACCCTTCGGGGGATGGACAATGGTAGTCATTTACAACGACCCTGCGGAAAGGGCGAGGAACATCGCTGTTTGGGACGGGTTCGATTTCTTTGGCTTTGGGGATAATGATTCCTTTACGGTAACGGGATTGTTGACCCCGTCGGCCGGAGCCTTCGAATCACATGCCGGCTATTTCGCCTTTGACGGTGAAGGCTATGCCACCGGCGACTATGTGGAAATCAACGGTACCGCTCTGGCGAATGCATCCAATCCCGCGGATAATGCCCTAAACGGAACCATTTCGGAGTTTGGGACGGACGTAGGCGGAAGAAATCCGAACTACCCTTATAGCTGGGGTATGGATATCGATACCTATGATGCCTCGGGATTGGTTCCGAACAATGCAACATCTATGGAGGTTGAGCTGGGAAGTGCTAACGAAGGAATTTGGGGGGGCGTTTTTGTAACTTCCAATGAAGTCGCTTTCCCGGCAGTCGCCAGTAAAATTTTTACGCCTTCGACAATCTATGAAGGCGACGAAGCCTCGGTAAGCATAATCGTCGAAAATCCCTCGAACGGGGTCAATCTGACCAATTTCTCGCTGACGGATAATTTACCTGCTGGTATGACCCTTTCAGCTTCACCAGATTCGTCTTCGACTTGTGGGGGCTCGATTACCGCAAATTCAGGCGGGAACAGCTTTTCCATATCCGGTGTCAATATTCCGGCGGGTACCACCTGTGAATTTATTTTTGATGTGGTCACCACTGGTTCTGGAACTTTTGATAACACAATTTCATCCTCTGATATTTCCAACGACGAAAACATTCCCTTGAGCGGTGAATCGACCGGTTCATTGACCGTATTGGCATTGGTCGATACGGATAACGATGGGGTAGAGGACAGGGCCGACCTAGACGACGACAACGACGGCATCCTCGATGCCCATGAGGAAACTTGTGGTCCCGATGTGGCTGGTTTCGATGCCCATTGGAATCTCGAAAATACAACGGACGATTCCTCGGAGAACGGCCATGATCTCGAGAACGGAAACGTCGGGCCTTCCACCGACAGTCGAAAGGGATTTAGTTCAGCATCTTTCAATGGCACTTCGGACTATTTGCAATATAGCGATGGTACTTTCCTCAACCAGCCAATCACTAATTTCAGCTACTCCTTTTGGGTTAAACCGGCCAACCTTTCAGACTTACAAACTTTATTGGATGAAGGCGGCGGAACCAATGGTATCGCGATTCGTTTAAACGACAATATACTGGAAAACTCCATTCGAGAGGGCGGAGGCGGCAGTGAGGTCAGCACCTCGAGTTTTACATTTCCCGACGATGGCCAATGGCATCATGTCGGATTTACCTATGCAAATGGCGACGTCGTCATGTATCTTGACGGCGTTCCCAGTCCTGTGTTGAACACCGGCTTCGGGGAATTGGCCAATCATGGCAGTGCCCACGCATTCGGACGAAGCGACGGGGATTCCTTCGGCGAGGGAGTTGGTAATTATTATGAAGGCCTGATGGATGAAATCGTACACTATCCGATTGCCCTGACGGAATCCCAGATGCGCGATATGTACGACGGCACCTGCGATACAGACGTTGACGGCACTATCAATCGTTTTGATACCGACAGCGACGACGACGGTTGTAGCGACGCGAACGAAGCCTATGCGGATGCCGATGCCGACGGCGGTGACAATGACTTTTATGGTACGGGCAATCCGCCCGCTACAAACGCTGACGGTACCGTGACAGCCGCTTCGTATGCCACACCCGCCGACACCGATACCAATGGCACTCCGGATTATTTGGAAGCCGGATCGGCCCCGACTATTGATACCCAGCCCCAAAGCCAGAACGTTGCGGAGGGTGATGACGCCATATTTTCTGTAGGCGCAACTGGAACCAACCTGACCTATCAATGGCAAGTTTTTCCAAGAGGTGGGTCGGCGTTTGCCGATATCGCCGGTGCTACCAATGCGACACTGACCGTAATAAACGTTGATAGCTCACAAAATGGAAATTGGTATAGGGTCATCGTAACCAGTTCTGGTTTTGCCTGCGGTCCGGCAACTTCGAATCCCGTTATCCTGAACGTTGAACAGGATAGCGATGGTGACGGGGTGACCGATCCCAATGATCTCGACGACGACAATGATGGCATATACGACACCGATGAACTGAACTGTATTGCGGAGGAAACTTTTGAAGGGGTCGATGCTAATGGAACCCAGGCGAGCGACTACTATTTGAGCAATTATTATCAAAATAACGGAACTCCCGCGAACTTGACGCCTATTCGCTCACCGGATTTTATCACTGAGGGCGACCAGGCACCTGCCAGTACCTGGTATGCACCACAAGAGGGCGGCGCCTTTCTGGCCTTGCAGGCGCAAAATGACGACCCGGTATTTTCAAGCACTACGAACAACGACAATGATGGTATTCTTCTGATCTACACCGCGGCTGAGCTCGCCGCTCTCGGATTGACGGTGGGCGACGAAGTCAGGTATTCCTTTATCTACGCTCCGGGATACAATTACGATACCCAGGGCAGGGCCGCCGATTCCGATACCAACCTAAAGGTATGGTACGGCAGTACGGATACGGGGTATGATCTGCCGAATCCATCGAATCCGGCAGCGGTGGTTTCCGACACACCCAACGATGTTCTAGTGCCGGGCGCCTGGTCGCCGACGGGTACCAGCGGGGGCGATGATATTATGGATCCCAACTCATGGCGGGCATACGATGCGGTCTTCAATTATGCGGGAGGAGATTTGAAAATTGCTATTTTGGTAGGTAACGGGGGAACCGGGTTCCAAGAAAATATTTATGTGGATGCCCTGAAACTCTGTATCAACGTCGATAGTGATGGTGACGGCACTCCAGATCGTTTGGACGATGACGCCGATAACGATGGATGTAATGATACCGATGAGGCCTACGGAGACCCCGATGCCGATTCGGACAATAACGGAATGTACGGTTCGGGCACACCGGCCGTAAATCCCGATGGAACGGTTACCACCGCATCGTATCAAACCCCGGAGGATGGCGACGGTAACGGCACCTATGATTACATGGAAGCGGGCACCGCACCTTCCATTACCGGCCAACCTGCCGATACCACGGCCTGCCCAGGTTGTACAGTAACTTTTTCGGTGGCATCCTCCGCGGCCGATACCTTCCGATGGCAGATTTTCGACGGTACGAATTGGACGGACCTCACCGATTCGGGCGTCCATAGTGGTACGTCGACCAATACGTTGACGATTACCAATTCCTCATCCTCCGAAAACGGCAACCAATACCGGGTCATCGTATCCAGTTCCACCTATGCCTGTGTCTCAGAGACTTCAAATTCGACGATTTTGACGGTAAATGTAAATACCGTAATCACTAATCGAAGAATTACCCATCGGGTTAGGAAAAACTAATCGACGAATGGTAATTATATCCGATGCTTCGCAATTGAAAACTTGATTTGCAACCCTTTACCACACCTGCCACGGTTTTCACAACATATTTTTTTTCAAAGGGCCGAGCAAGGCTAACTTTGTAACAAGAAGAAGCTTTGATAAGCTGATTTTTATCCCAAAGTTACCCTAACCTATTGATTACCTACGCCATGCAAAAGCGGAAGATATCCCCATATAAACTTCTTTTGCCCCTATTTCTTTGGGCAGGTACGTTCATGGCCTCCGCCCAGGTGACCTATAACTCCCAGATCTCACGGAGTAGCGACGATGCCGAAGAACGCTCGTCCGACACCAGTGTGAATTTGAACAGTACCGATCTGGAACTGGGCAGCGATAACGGGAACGATCAAATTGTAGGTATTCGCTTTCAAAACATCAATATCCCCCAGGGAACTACTATCCTAAATGCTTACATTCAGTTTACTGTCGACGAGACCAATAATGGTGCGACATCGGTAAACATTAGGGGTGAAGACGCGAACAATGCCGCAACTTTTGCCGCGGTGAACGCCAATCTTAGCGGTCGGACGCAGACTACGGCCACGGTCTCATGGAACAATATACCTGAATGGAATAACGTGGGCCAAGCAGTTGCGGATCAACGTACTCCCGCCCTCACAGCGATAGTTCAGGAGATTGTCAATAGGGCCGGCTGGAACGGCGGGAATTCCATGGCTTTCTTTATCCGTGGTACGGGTGAAAGGACTGCTGAGTCTTACAACGGCAGCGTCTCAGGGGCACCGGTCTTGACAATTACCGCAGATTTGCCGGCAGACACTGATATGGATGGAGTTCCGGACACTGCGGACCTCGATGATGATAACGATGGCATCCTAGACGCCCATGAAGAAACCTGTGGTCCTGATGTTCCCGGCTTCGACGCTCACTGGGATTTGGAGAATTCTTCGAATGATGTATCCGGAAACGGCCACAATGCTACCAACGGCACCGTAGGTTTCTCCGCGGACAGCCGGAAAGGACTACGTTCGGCCTCTTTTGATGGAAATCTCCAATACCTGAGATACAGCGACGGCACCTTCCTGAATCAGCAAATAACGAACTTTAGCTATTCCTTTTGGGTAAAGCCCGCCAACTTAACGGGCACTCAAACGCTAATGGAAGAAGGCGGTTCGGGCACTGGCATTACCATCCGTTTGAACGGAAACACCCTTGAAAGTGCCATTCGAGAAGGTGGGGGCGGAAGTCAGGTAAGTACGTCGAGTTTTACCTTTCCCATCGACGACCAGTGGCACCATATCGGGATTACCTACGCCAATGGTGCCGTGACCCTATATTTCGACGGTACGGCGAGCAACACCCTAAACACAGGGTTTGGGTCATTGGCCAACCATGGTGACGGACAGCACTTTGGAAGAACGGAAGGGTCGGATGCCTTCGGTGAAGGTACGGGGAATTACTTCGAAGGCCTGATGGACGAGTTGGTACATTACCCTATCGCCCTATCGGCCGCACAAATGACCGCTATGTACAACGGTACCTGCGATACCGACAATGATGGTACGATCAACCGGATGGATACTGATAGCGATGGAGATGGCTGTAACGATGCCGATGAAGCCTATAATAATGCGAATACCGATGCCGATAATAACGGACGCTTTGGTAGCGGAAACCCTACGGTGGATAGCGAGGGAAAAGTAGTCGGCGCATCGTATTCCGAACCAGCGGATACCGATGGCAACGGTACCCCTAATTTTCTACAATCCGGGGGAGCGGTAACGATAGCGTCGCAACCCCAGAATCAGACCGTTGATTCTGGCGATACCGCTAATTTTTCCGTTTCTGTAACAGGAAGTAGTCTGGTCTATCAATGGTACGTAAGCACCAACGGAGGTGGAAGTTATTCCATGCTGACAGGGGAAACCTCGAATTCACTGACCTTGACCAACGTAGCGGGTAGTCAGGACGGGAATAGGTACCGCGTACAGGTTCGAAACCAAAACAACATATGCAGTGAGCGTACCTCGCAACCTGCCATTTTAACGGTCAATGACATGCCTCCTACGGTCGATGCCGAGGGTGATCAGGACTATTGTCCGGGCTTTTCCATTCCGATTGCCGAGAGCATCAGTATCACCGATTCCGATGATACCACCACCACGGCTATCTATATTCAGATATCTTCGGGGTATATCACCGGGGAGGATTTATTGACTTTGACGGGATCGCATCCCAATATCACGGCTAGTTGGAATGCGTTGGAAGGAGAACTCACTCTTACCGGGCCGGCGACCTATTCGGAATTCGAAGCCGCCATCCTTGCCATCGAATATTCGAGCAGTGCCGCGGCCCCGACCGGATGGCGACAGTTTTCGATAACCGTGGGCGAGGCCAACTATTTGCCCGCAACCGGACACTACTATAGGTACATCGATGATATAGGAATTACTTGGACGGATGCCAATGCCGCAGCAAATGCAAGTACGTACTTCGGACTTCAAGGCTATCTGGCGACCTTGACCTCTCAGGAGGAAGCCAATTTTTCGGGAACCCAGGCCGCCGGCACCGGATGGATCGGTGGCAGCGATGCAGCGACCGAAGGTGTTTGGGAGTGGGTGACCGGCCCGGAAGCCGGACTGAATTTCTGGAACGGAGCCGTCGGGGGCAGCTCCCCGAATTTCGCGTTTTGGAACACCAATGAGCCCAATCAACAAGGCAACGAAGATTATGCACATATTACCCACCCGAACGTCAACCCGAATGGATCTTGGAACGATTTGTCCAATACAGGGGCCAATTCCGGGGATTACCAACCTCAAGGCTACGTAGTAGAATACGGGGGCATGCCAGGCGATCCGGTCCTAAATATCTCCGATGTGACCAGTATCACTATGGTAGAACCGGCAACCATAAGCGCACAGCCTGTGAATCAGACCGTTGAAGATGGCGCTAACGCCACATTTTCCGTCACCGCTACCGGAACAAATCTTGTCTATCAATGGCAGCAAAGTACTGATGGCGGATCAAGTTTTAACGATATCCCCGGTGCCACGAACGCCGATTACTCGTTCATTGCGGATATATGGGACAATGGAAATCAATATAGGGTAACGACTAGCGATGGCAGCAACGCATGTGCCCCGACCGTTTCCTCAGTGGCTACCCTTTACGTTTCTTATGATTCTGATGGCGATGATATATTGGACATTGACGATATAGACGATGACAACGATGGTATTCTGGATACGGTAGAAAATCCTCCGCTATCCATTTTGTGGGTTACCGATGGGGGTGCCGCACCTGAAGAACAGAATACGATCGACAAGCTGATAGCTTTAGGCCATAGTGTCTCAGTTGTGGACGATGGCGTTGGTGGTGATGCGGATAACTTCGATGTCACTTTTATATATGAGGATGCCGTCAGCGGTACGGCCTTGGCAAACGTCGCCAATCTGGCCACGACGACCAAAGGCGTTTTAACAAGCGAAACTTTCTTGTACGATGACCTGCTAGGAGCCAACCAAGGGGCGACCACGGTAACGAACATTGTAAACATCACCAATGATACACATCCTATTACCCGGGGACTGAATTTGGGGAACAACGATATTGGTGATGCGTCGTTCCGTGCGAACAACCTTGCCTCCGGTACAGTGCTCGGTCTCCATCCCAATGGGGAAGTATCCATTGCTGTCTGGGAGACCGGAGATGCAATGGATGCAGGAATCGCTCCTGGAAGAAGGACGATTGTACCTCATTCCAATTCGAACGGCGGATTTAACAATAGGGGAGCAAACATTTTGATGAATGCCATTATTTGGACTGCCGGTGGGGATACGGATAGGGATGGTATTTATGATTATTTGGATGCAGATAGCGATAACGATGGCTGTAACGATGCCGATGAAGCGTACGGGAATCCGGATGCCGATCTGGACGATAATGGCTTTTACGGTTCGGGAATTCCGACGGTCGATGCCAACGGGGCGGTCAATGCAGCTTCCTACCAAACCCCGGAAGATGCCGACAATAATGGCATTTACGATTTTAAGGAAGCAGGCACCGCCCCGTCGATTACAGTTCAACCCAATGATGTAGACGGATGTCCCGGTTGCAGTATCACCTTTTCGGTGACGGCATCAGACGCGGATACCTACCAATGGCAGCTATTTGATGGCTCCGGATGGATAGATCTTACCGATACCGGAATCTACAGCGGTACTTCAACAAATATCCTGACGTTGACCAATGCATCCTCCTCCGAAAACGGAAATCGCTATCGCGTGGTCGTGGAAAGTTCTACCTTCATCTGTGTCGTCGAAACCTCCGACCAGGCCATTTTGACCGTGCAGGTGAACACCGTAATTACCAATCGAAGAATCACCCATAGGGTCAAGAAAAATTGATGGGCATCCTCTCCGCAAAATCACTTTATAGGTCTTTTCCTACTTTTTAACATCCTGTCAGTCAGCGAATTTATTGGACTTTTCGACGATCGACATCCCCTTAAAAAGAACTGACACTTCATTTTTCCGTAGGTATACCATAGATAATGACCGTTACACAACAATAATTTTTCAGACGGTCGTCATAGAGCTAATTTTATAACGTGTAATTACGCCGTTCCCCCAAAAAACGGAATTGCACCACCCAAAGCATGAGTAACTTAACCGAACCAAACTCAGGTTTTCGCCTAGAAGACCAAGTAGCCAAAAGGATGTTTTCACGTCCACCTCAATATGGCAACTGTGCCCTTTCGCGGGCCGACTTTCCGGAAAAGTATTCAGCTTGAACACATTTGAAAAATCCGTATGCGGTGCAATTTACCGCGGAGGAAAATAAACAACCAGTTTGAACGATACGATTTTAAGCAAAGTAAAAGTCATGAAAAACCTACTTTTCATTACCATTTTTCTAATCACTTGCGTCGCCATGGCCCAGACTACGGTCACCTTGGAAGACCAATGCAACTGCGAGGTGCTAAGCGGCACCGCGGTTACGGCCGCAGGTATGACCACTCCAGGGGGAGCCGATATAGGGGATATCTATGTAAACACTAATACCGGTACCATCTATTTTTGGGATGGTGGGGCTTGGAGGTTGACTTCTTCGGATAGTCAGCAACTGCAGGGCTTTACTTTCGATCCTGCTACCAATTTGTTGACCTTGGGCTTACAAAACGGCGGAACGGTCAGTGTAAACCTTAGCGATTTACAGGATTCTTTTACGGATACGAATACGACCAATGATAGGATAGAGGTAATAGGTTCGAACTTGGTCATTACGGATAGTGAAATGGGTACGGTATCCGTTCCTCTATCGGATATCGTTGCCGGAGTTGATACCAACACCACGATATCCACTTTTGAAATAGATGCGACCAACACAAACTTGGTGATAACGGATAGTGATACAAATCGTTTTACCATCGCGCTGGCCGATATCGCTAATTTGGTGAACACCGACAATCAAAATCTATCGGAGGTTTTAGCGGAAGGTGCCGACGCCAATGGGGCGGTTATCACGAATTTAGGCGCTCCCGTCGCTGGCTCGGATGCAGTAACAAAAACTTATGTTGATGCCCAAGTAACCGGTGTGTCCACGCTAAATGACGGACAAATTTATGTGGGGGATGCAACGAATACCGCAACGGGCGTTACCGCCAGTGGCGATGCTACCATAACCAATACTGGGGTCATAGATTTGACTAATAATGCAGTACAGACAGACGAGATCAACGACCTTGCGGTCACCAGAGCCAAGATAGCCGCTGATGCTATTGACAACACAAAAATTGCGGATCAAGCGGTCCAATTGGAAAATATAGCGAACGGAACCGCCGATGGCCAAGTCATTCAATGGGATGCCGGAACATCGTCATGGGTACTCATAGACCTTTCTTCCGTAACGGTAACCGAAACCGACGGTATCATTGGTAATGAAGTAACAGGTGTAAGTAATGGAACTTTAATGCTGTCAGGAGCCGGAGATGCCGGTGATCCCCTTCAGCTTAGGGTAGCCACGGGCGGTATCGATACGAACGAACTTGCCGACGAAGCCGTAACACTTGCGAAGCTGGCGAACGGAACGGCCGACGGTCAACTGATGCAATGGGATGCCGGAACCAGTTCATGGGTGTTGATTGATGTCTCGTCGATCTCCGACGACGACATTAGCGTAGTCACTACAGTTACAGGTGGAAACACAATTGCTACAATTTCCGAGCCGGGAATCACTGACGTGGATATCGACGAGACGGTGACGACATTGGACGACGCGGACTCCGACGGCGTATTCGACTATGTATCGGAGGATGGTACAACGACCTCCTTTGACGGAACGGACAATCAGAATATGGACGACCTCAATACGCTCTTCAATACCGGTACGGGTGCGCTTACTGTGGCCATTGAAAACGGTAGTACGGCCACGGCAGATTTAAGTAGCCTTCAGAACCAGAACACCGATAACCAAAACTTGGGCATAGGCACCGGCGGTGTAGCCGACCAAAGCGTAGAAGTGACCATAAGCGGAGGTTCCAACGCCCTTGTAGATATCCGGGATGGCGATTTCAGCGATACGAACGAAATACAGAACCTTGGCGAGGTATTGGCGGACGGCAACAACGCTGCCGGCCTTTCGATTACAGGGCTTGCCGACCCGACCGGTGCACAGGATGCGGCCACGAAGGCCTATGTCGACGGTCTCGCGGACGATGACGTTAGCGTTACGAACACGAAGACGGGCAGCCGGATCGCCACGATTTCAGAGCCGGGCATTACGCCGGTCGATATTAACGAGACGGTCACCACATTGAACGATGCGGACTCCGACGGCGTATTCGACTATGTATCGGAGGACAATACGACCACTTCCTTTGACGGCACCGACGACCAGACGGCGGCGCAGGTGACCTATGACAATGCGGATTCCGGCCTTGCGTCCGGTAACGTAAAGACCGCTCTGGACGAGCTTGACACGGAGAAGGAGAACATAGCGAACAAGTCCACGGATACTAATCTAGGTAACTCGGACACTGATTACCCTACTCAGAACGCGGTAAAGACCTATGTTGACGCACAGGTGAACGGCGCGACCACACTTAATGATGGACAGATATTTGTAGGCAATCCTTCGAACACGGCTACGGGAGTGACCGCGAGCGGTGACGCTACTATCAGTAACACCGGGGTCATCGATTTGAGCGACGACGCTGTGGAGACTAACGAAATCGCCGATTTGGCCGTTACCAATGCAAAGATTGGGGCCGATGCGATAGACAACACAAAATTGGCCGATGATGCGGTACGCCTTGAAAACATTGCAGATGGTACACTTGACGGCCAGGTTATACAATGGGACGCCGGGACTTCGGAATGGACCTTGGTCGATCTTGGTTCCGTAACCGTTACCGAGAACGACGGAATCGTAGGCAACGAGGTAACGGGCGTAAGTAACGGGACCTTAACCCTTTCCGGGGCAGGATCCACTAGTGACCCACTTCAACTAAGGGTTTCAGCCGGCGGTATCGATACGAACGAACTTGCCGACGAAAGCGTTACGCTCGCCAAACTGGCGGACGGTACAACTGACGGACAACTGATGCAATGGGATGCGACCACTACCTCTTGGATACTGATTGATGTCTCGTCCATTTCGGACGACGACGTCTCGGTGACCAATACGACAGCCACGGGCAACCGCATCGCTACGATATCGGAGCCTGGCATCACCCCAGTGGACGTCAACGAGAGCATCACTACCCTTTCTACTGCGGACAATACTACCTATACCTTCACCTCGGAGGACGACACGACCACCTCCTTTGACGGTACCGACGACCAAGACGCCGACGAGGTGGACATCGACGACGCCGGCAACAACTTCACGGCGACGGAAGTGGAGGGCGCCCTTGCCGAACTCGCGGGCCGCGCCGACGCCGACACGCAGTACACAGCGGGCAACGGGCTCGCCCTTGACGGATCTAACGAGTTCACGGCCGATGTGAGCATCGCCCCGGGCAACGCCATCTCGGTCGACGCCGACGGCCTCTTCGCCACGGACACGAACACCGAGTACACCGCCGGCAACGGCCTGGAGCTGACGGGCACGGAGTTCTCCGCCGAGGCCAGTCCCGACACGGGCAACGCGCTTGAGGTACGGGCCAACGGTCTTTACGCGACGGACACCGATACCCAGCTGAGCGACTCCCAGGTGGCAACGGCTGTGAACAGCGAGTTCCCTGACCTCGACACGGATTCCACGGACGACTTCGACGGGGAGTGGTCCAGCTTGCTGAACGTCCCAGCGGGCTTCGCCGACAATGTGGACAACGTCGACGATGCGGACTCGAACCCCGCCAACGAGATACAGAACATCGAGGAGGTCCTAACCGACGGCAACAACGCGAACGGCCTTGTGCTGACGGGCCTCGGGGCCCCTACAGCCGCGAGCGACGCAGCCACGAAGGCATACGTCGACGCGCTGGACACCAATGACCAGGACCTCGGCATCGGAACGGGCGGCGTCGCCGGCCAGAGCGTGGAGGTGACCATCACCGACGGCGCGAGCGCGACAGTGGACGTCAGGGACGGCGACTCTGACGCGACCAACGAGCGCAACACGGCCTTCGCAGTGGCCAACGACGGTACGCAGGACGTGCTGAGGATAAGCGACAGCGGCGGCAATCTCGACGTGCCGCTCTCGAACATCGGCAGCGACGACCAGGACCTGGAACTCAACTCGAGCAACATACTGAGCCTGACCAACGACGTCACAACGGTGGATCTGAACCCCTACGTGAACGACGACACCAACGAGCTCACGGACCTGAGCCTTACCGGTAACACGCTGACTTTGACCAACCCGGCTACGGGTACCAACAGCGTAACGCTACCGGGCGCCGACGGCACGGAGACCCGGGTAACTGCCGGGACGGACATCAGCGTGACCGGTGACGGATCTAGCGCGACGCCCTACGTCATCGCCAGTACGTTCACGGAGAACACGACCAACGAACTGCAAGATCTGAACCTGACCGGCGATAACCTTACCTTGAGCAACGACCCGACCGCGACGCCGATAGACCTTTCGGATTATACGGAGACGGTAGTGGGCACGAACGATATTACGGTTACAAGCGACGGGGCCGGCAACTATACCGTGGACTATGTTGACGGGGACATGGACCCTACGAACGAACTGACCACCACGGGTACGGGGGGGCCTTCAGGAACACCTGCTAACGGGACCACTTACGTTGATACCGATACGGGCCAGCTGTACGTTTACGACGGTATCTGGCAACAGGTTGGCGGCAGTGCGACCCCTGCGGCCGATATAGTTACGACACTTTCGTCAGCGGATAACATAACATATACCTACACCTCGGAAAATAATACCACGACATCGTTCGACGGGACGGACGACCAGAACGCCTCTCAGGTTGCTATTGCCGATGGCGCGAACAACTTCACCTCTTCAAATGTAGAGGATGCATTAGCGGAACTGGCAGGAAATAGCACCGACGACCAGGACGCTGACGAGGTCCCGATTGACGACACGGCGAATAACTTCACGGCGACCGAAGTGGAGGGTGCCCTTGCGGAACTTGCCGGCCGTACCGACAACGACACGCAGTACACAGCTGGCGACGGGCTTGACCTTACCGGCACGGTCTTCTCGGCCGACATCAGCACCACCGCGGGCAACGCCCTGACCATCGACGCGGACGGCCTTTACGTATCCGACACGGACAACGTGGACGACGCCGATGCCAACCCCGCCAACGAGATACAGAACATCGAGGAGGTCCTTGCCGACGGCAACGACGCGAACGGTCGCGTACTGACGGGCCTCGGTGCCCCCACCGCCGCGAGCGATGCGGCCACGAAGGCTTACGTCGACGCGCTGGACACGGACGATGCCGACTCTAACCCGAGCAACGAGATTCAGACCTTGACCTCGACCGACGGCTCGGTGACCCTAACGAACCCATTGCCGAACGACTACAACCTGTCGGTAAATTTCCCGGCGAACAACGATAACAGCGCGACCAACGAGCTGAGCGACCTGGACCTGACGGGCGACATCCTGACGCTTACCAATCGGGCCACGCCTACGAACCAGGTCGATCTGAGCCCGTATCTCAATACGGATGACCAGGACGCCGACGAGGTGGGGATCGACGATGCCGGCAACAACTTCGCGGCGACCGAAGTGGAGGGCGCCTTGGCGGAACTGGCCGGCCGCACGGACGACGACGTTAGCATAACGAATACGGTAACGGGCAACCGGATCGCGACGATATCGGAGCCGGGCATTACACCTGTGGACATCGCCGAGACGGTGACAACACTGGGCGACCCTGACTCCGACGGAGTCTTCGATTACGAATCCGAGGACGGCACGACGACCTCTTTCGACGGCACCGACGACCAGACTTCGGCCCAGGTGACCTACGACAATAGCGGTTCGGGCCTAACGGCGGTCAACGTGAAGGCCGCTCTGGACGAACTGGACTCCGACATCACGGACAGCGAGCTCACTACCACGGTAGTCGAGGGCCCCGGCACGGACGTGGCCGCAAGCGTCGTCGACAACAATACACAATATACCGTGTCAGCGGAAATCAGTACTACTGCGGGCAACGCGCTGACCATCGACGCGGACGGCCTGTACGTATCCGACACGGACA
Organism: Pricia sp.; assembly: GCA_049683055.1. Taxonomy (GTDB): domain Bacteria; phylum Bacteroidota; class Bacteroidia; order Flavobacteriales; family Flavobacteriaceae; genus Pricia. Next base: position 21,637 of record JBAUIP010000209.1, on the reverse strand, counting down.
ACGACACGCAGTACACGGCGGGCAACGGTCTCGACCTGACCGGCACTATTTTCTCGGCAGACGTCAGCACCAACGCGGGCAACGCGCTCACCATAGACGGCGACGGCCTTTACGTACCCGACACGGACAACGTGGACGATGCCGACGCGAACCCGACCAACGAGATACAGAACATTGAGGAGGTCCTGGCCGACGGTAACGACGCGAACGGCCTCGTTCTGACGGGCCTCGGGGCCCCGACAGCCGCGAGCGACGCGGCGACGAAGGCCTACGTCGACGCCCTCGATACCAACGACCAGGACCTTGGCATTGGGACGGGCGGCGTTGCCGGCCAGAGCGTGGAGGTGACCATCACCGACGGCGCGAGCGCGACGGTGGACGTCAGGGACGGCGACTTCGACGCGACCAACGAGCGCAACACGGCCCTCGTGGTGGCCAACGACGGTACGCAGGACGTGCTGAGGATCAGCGACAGCGGCGGTAATCTCGACGTGCCGCTCTCGAACATCGGCAGCGACGACCAGACGGCGGGGGAGGTAACGGTCGCCGATAGCGGCAACAACTTCACAACGGACAATGTGGAGGCTGCCCTTGCCGAGCTGGCCGGCCGTACCGACGCCGACACGCAGTACACCGCGGGTGACGGGCTCGACCTGACCGGCACCATCTTCTCGGCCGACATCAGCACCACCGCTGGCAATGCCCTGACCATAGAAGCGGACGGCCTCTACGTATCCGATACGGACAACGTGGACGATGCCGACTCTAACCCGAGCAACGAGATCCAGACCTTGACCTCGACCGACGGCTCGGTAACCTTAACAAACCCATTGCCGAACGACTACAACCTGTCGGTGAATTTCCCGACGAACAACGATAACAGCGCGACCAACGAGCTGAGCGACCTAGACCTGACGGGCGACATCCTGACGCTTACCAATCGGGCCACGCCTACGAACCAGGTGGATCTGAGCCCATATCTTAACACCGATAACCAAGTCATCAGCAGTACGGTAGTCACACCGAACCAGACCGTGAACATCGCCCTCGTACGAGGAGGCGACACGACAATCGATATCCGCGACGGCGACAGCAGCGACACCAACGAGATTCAAACTGCCGCACAGGTGACCTACGACAACAGCGGTTCGGGCTTAACGGCAGGTAACGTGGAGGCCGCGCTCGACGAGCTGGACGGCCGCACGGACGCCGACACGCAGTACACGGCCGGTAACGGCCTTGATCTGACTGGTACGGTATTCTCGGCAGACGTCAGCACAACCGCGGGCAACGCACTGACAATCGACGGCGACGGCCTGTACGTACCCGACACGGACAATGTGGACGATGCCGACGCGAACCCGACCAATGAGATCCAGAACATCGAGGAGGTCCTTGCCGACGGCAACGACGCCAACGGCCTAGTCCTGACGGGCCTCGGCACCCCCACCGCCGCGAGCGACGCGGCCACGAAGGCCTACGTCGACGCGCTGGACACCGACGACCAGGACCTCGGCATCGGAACGGGCGGCGTCGCCGGCCAGAGCGTGGAGGTGACCATCACCGACGGCACCAGTGCGACGGTGGACGTCAGGGACGGCGACTCCGACGCGACCAACGAGCGCAACACGGCATTCGCAGTGGCCAACGACGGTACGCAGGACGTGCTGAGGATAAGCGACAGCGGCGGTAACCTTGACGTGCCGCTTTCCGACATCGGCAGCGACGACCAGGACGCTGACGAGGTAAACATCGACGACGCCGGCAACAACTTCACGGCGACCGAGGTGGAGGGCGCTTTGGCGGAACTTGCGGGCCGTACCGACGACGACGTGAGCGTAACGAACACGGTAACGGGCAACCGGATTGCTACAATCTCCGAGCCCGGCATCACATCCGTGGATATCGCCGAGACCGTTACGACCCTTTCGACCTCCGACAACATTATATACACCTACGAGAGCGAGAACGGCACGGACACCTCCTTCGACGGCACCGACGACCAGACGGCCGCACAGGTGACCTACGACAATACGGATTCCGGCCTCTCCGCAGGCGACGTGAAGGCCGCCCTGGACGAACTGGACTCGGACATCACGGACAGTGAGCTCACCACCACGGTGGTCGAGGGCCCGGGCACCGACGTGGTGGCAAGCGTTGTTGATAACAACACGCAGTATACCGTATCTGCGGAAATCAGTTCTACGGCGGATAACGCCCTTTCCATAGCCGCGGACGGCCTTTACGTCACGGACAACGACACACAGTACACGGCTGGCGACGGTCTGGACCTTACCGGCACGGAGTTCTCGGCCGACATCAGTACTAACGCGGGCAATGCGCTCAACATAGATGGCGACGGACTTTATGCAACGGACGACCAGGACGCTGACGAGGTAAACATCGACGACTCAGCGAATAATTTCACGGCTACTGAAGTGGAGGGCGCTCTGGCGGAGCTTGCCGCGAGCAATGCCGCTGACAACGATACTGATGCTACCAACGAGCGCAACACGGCCTTTTCCGTGGCCAACGATGGGACACGGGACGTGCTGCGACTGACGGACAGCGGCGGCGACCTCGACGTCCCGCTCTCGGACATCGGCAGCGACGACCAGAACGCTGGCGAGGTTACATTCAACGACGCAATCGCCACACTGGGCGAGACCGATGTGCAGGGCGCCATCGAGGCCTTGGCGGGCCGTACCGACGCCGACACGCAGTACACCGCGGGCAACGGGCTTGACCTTGTCGGCACGGTGTTCTCCGCCGACGTCAGCACCAACGCGGGCAACGCCCTTTCTATCGACGGCGACGGGCTCTACGTTCCCGCTATCGACGGATCGGAGACCGTGCTGGACAACGGCACGAACACGGTGGTCAACGGCTCGGGCACCTCGGCGGACCCGTACACGGTCGACGTACCCGACAACACGGACAGCCAGGACCTCCGCTTCACCGGCGGCGAGATCACCCTTACGGGCGACCCGGACAACACCGTAATCGACCTTAGTGGCTACGACACGGACGCGACCGACGACTTCGACGGGGAGTGGTCCAGCCTCCTGAACGTCCCTGCGGGCTTCGCGGACGATATCGACAATGTGGACGACGCGGACTCCGACCCCGCCAACGAGCGCAACACGGCCTTCGCGGTGGCCAATAACGGTACGCAGGACGTGCTGCGCCTGACGGACAGCGGTGGCGACCTCGACGTGCCGCTCTCCTCGATCGGCAGCGACGACCAGCAGCTGGACGACCCCGGTACGGAGTTCGACGCGGGAACCGGCGCGTTGACGGTGGCGCTGGAGAACGGTGGCACCGCAACGGCAGATCTCAGCAGTCTGCAGAACCAGAACACCGACGACCAGACCGCTTCGGAGGTGACCTACGACAACACCGATTCCAACTTATCGGCTATAAACGTAAAGGCTGCCTTGGACGAACTCGATGCAGACATCGCCGCTTCCAATACGGCGGATGCGGACAGGATTATCGGAAACGAAGTAACCAACACAACTAACGGTACTTTGACTCGTTCCGGAACCGGAACTGCAGGAAGTCCATATACTCTTGGTGTGTCCGACGGCGGGATAAACACGACCCAACTGGCGAACAACGCAGTGACCAGTGCTAAAATAGCGAACAATGCGGTAACCACGGCTAAGATTGCGGACAATGCGGTGACCAATGCCAAAATAGCGAACAATGCCGTTACCACGACTAAAATCGCATCTGGAGGAAACGATAAGGTTCTGACCACAGGCGCTACCGGAACGGTCACTTGGGCCGATAAATCGACCTTGAACACTGATAACCAAGCTATCAGCAGTACGGTAGTCACACCGAACCAGACCGTGAACATCGCCCTCGTACGAGGCGGCGATACGGACATCGACATCCGCGACGGCGATTCCAGCGACACCAACGAAATCCAAACGGCGGCAGAGGTAAACTATGACAATACGGATTCCGGCCTGTCCGCAGGCAACGTGAAGGCCGCGCTCGACGAGCTGGACGGCCGAGCCGACAACAACACCAACCTCGCCACCGACAACCTGACCCAAGATGCCGAGACCCGAACCTACGATATGAACGGCGAAGACCTAAATTTCAATAACGGATCTTTCGGCGTGGGTACGACCAACCCCTCCGGTACCTTTGAGGCCCGAAGCGCTCTCAATCAAGACGCCTTCTATTTTGTGCAGGAAGAAGGCCTGTTCGGGGAGAAGGATGTATTTACAATTGAAGATCAAGACCGTGGCGGTGGTGGTCAAAGTCACAGTTCGATACTAAAGGTATTCAAAAATAATGACATCTTTTTCGAAGCAGATGGTTTCAGCTTAGTTGAACTTACCAGCATTGGTACCGACCCCGGAGCCAACAAATATTGGATATCCGGCCGAAAGGTGGATGAAGGCGCACCACTTTGGGGTGTCGATATCAACGATAATGATTTTTGGTCCGAAGGCGGAATCACATTGGGTGCCATTGGTGCCGCGGACGGTACGTATAGCGGAGGCAACTTTAGAGTGAACAGTAATGGGGATACCGGAATCGGTACGACCAGCCCTGATGCTAGATTGGATGTAGAGGGAGGTACTGTGCGCTTCTCCGATTACGGAGCAGGTACAATCAATGGGACCGAGACATTCCTACTGGGTGTCGAGGCCGATGGTGATGTTATCGAAGTGAATGCCGCCAACGTCGGCACCGACGACCAATTCGACGACGAGGTAGAACTTAGAACGCCGATTGATGTCGACGATGCCGGAAAAGCCACTGTTACCAACGAAACCAACGTTCAGGAAGTTATCGAGGCAATAGCTCCAATCACATCCAAAGCGGCGCGTATCTTCTATCCGCCATCCATTGCGGTGGATGCTTCGAGCAGCGGAACAGGGAGAACCATAAACCTGTACTCCCAATATACTGCCCAGTTTGCAACCCCAGCGGTAGCAAGCGCAGGAGCACCGGCCGCCATACCTACCTATTCCGCCAATGAGCTGTATTATTATGTAACGGAGTTTGATACCAGCGTTTTTGCTAACGTGAGCGTCAGTGCCACCGGCATAATGACCTACGATGTCATCGCCCAACCGGCCGATTACAACTCCCTGATCAACGTAGTCTTCGTGGTAAAATAATCCCAATCCATAAAACGGAACCAAACGGATAGAAACAGATAAAAACCGATCCCCATCGATTTGAAACGCATCCCTATATATAAAAAGCTTGTCCTCAGTCTGGTGTTTACCTTGCTGGGGCTTGCCGTTTCCCATGGCCAATATTTGCTTCAGGCTCCGACCAATGATAGCGATGGCGCGAGATCAAACTGGCAGTGGTATGAAGCTTCGAACAATACTACAGTGCTGGGAACGGATTCCTTTTATGAGGTGACCGATCCAGGGGTTTATTTCGCTACCTACGACGGAACCAATTGCGGACAAAATGCTACAGGATATTTTATCGTTACCCGGTGCGGCACTCCCGATAATGAGGTAACGTTGGACATCAGTGCCAATCCGGTGCCACCGGGGGCGACGCTAACTTGGAGTCCGGCCATCCCCGGCGATCAAAGTAATCCCACGGTTACCGCATCCGAAACGGTCGTAAGATATACGGCCACAATAACCAAAGCCGGCAACAGCAAAAGCCTTCCCAACTTTACGGTGGTGTGCATGGACGAAGGGGCAACCTTGGTCGACGATATCGCGGACCTCGATGAAGACACATCGATTGTTATTGATATCTATGCCAATGATTCCGACCTTCCTAACAGCGGCTCGCTTTCGATTTCCGAAACGCCGGACAACGGAACAACGAACATCGACAACAACGGAACTCCGAACGACCCGTCCGACGACATCGTCACGTACATCCCGAATCCGGATTATAACGGCCCCGATACTTTTGACTATACCGTGTGCAATACATCCGGTGCTTGTAGTACGGCGACCGTCGACATCGATGTGCATCCTATTTTGGATGCTATAGACGATATGATGGTTACCATCGAGAATTCGGGAATGACCTTGAACGTGCTCGCGAACGACAACGACCTTCCATCCATTGGAACCATGAACATCACCAATCCACCCAACGGAAACGCCACCATCAACGACAACGGTACAATCGATAATCCATCCGACAATACCATAGAATATATGCCGAACACCGATTATTTGGGCACCGATAGCTTTACCTATACGCTGTGCGATACGTCGGGAAATTGTAGTACGGCCACCGTAACCGTTATCATCGATGCCATGGATGCCGATCTGGATAGCGATGACGACGGAATTCCCGATGTCTTCGAGGATCTGAATTTGGACGGCGATAACGACCCATCTACCGACCCCACCAATTCCGATGACGATTCGTTGGCCGATTATTTGGATATAGACAGCGATAATGATGGTATACCGGACAATGTCGAGGCCCAGCCTACGTTAACATACATACCGCCCAGCGGAGAGGATGCGAACGGCAACGGACTCGATGATGCCTATGAACAGGATGGGGTAGTGGGACTGATTCCCGAGGATACCGATGGCGATGACCTGCCGGATTATGTGGATGTGGACAGTGACAACGATAATATTCCCGATGCCATTGAAGGACATGACCACAATCGGGACGGTATAGCGGATGTCGAACGAATAGGTTCCGATAAGGATAATGACGGGTTGGATGATGGATACGAAGGAAGTGTCACTATTGACCTCGATGTCAATGACGAATATGACGATCCCTACCATGACCTGCCGAATACCGATGGCGATGGGGAAGTCGATTACAGGGATACCGATGATGACGATGACGGCATCGCATCACGGGATGAAGACATTGATAATGATGGTAATTACGCCAACGATGACAGCAACGGAAACGGTATTCCGGAATATCTTGAGCCGAACGCCCTGGACGACGAAATTGAGGTATTTAACGTGATAACCCCGAACGGTGACGAAATTCATGACGTATTGAAAATTGACGGGCTGGAGAATTACCCCGACAACTCCGTCCACATTTATAACCGCTGGGGCGTGCTGGTTTTCGGAACGCAGGCCTACGACACGCAGGGCAACGTTTTTGATGGTACCTCCCAAGGGCGGGTTACGGTCGACACCAACCGTAAACTACCTGTCGGTACCTATTTCTATATCTTGGAATACAAAGATAATCTGGGGGATACCAAGACAAAATCTGGTTACCTATACATTAATAGATAGCAACATGAACATCCCAAATCATACTGAACGCTATTACCGATCTCTGCTTGCTTTTCTCGCGGTGGCATTTCTTTCCCTCGGGGAAGGCCTTTTTGCCCAGCAAGATGCACAGTACACCCAGTATATGTATAATACGGTCAGCGTAAATCCCGCTTATGCCGGGTCGCGCGGGCACATAAGTAGCGCACTGCTCTACCGGTCGCAGTGGGTGGGCCTCGATGGGGCGCCACAAACGCAAAGTTTGAACGTACATTCCCCTATAGGATACCGGGGCGTCGGTCTCGGGGCCTCGATTATCAGGGACCGCATCGGACCTACGGCGGAGGATAATTTCGATATTGATTTTTCATACACGGTATATACTTCCACCAAAGGTCGATTGAGTTTTGGCCTTAAAGCGGGCGCCCAGTTGTTGGACGTGCAGTTCTCAAGCCTGAACCAGCAACGTACCGATCCCAACGGAAGGCCCATTCAAGACCAGAGCCTGCAACAGGATATCGATAACCGTTTCACCCCCAACTTCGGTGCGGGTGTGTACTATCACAACGAAAAATTCTACGCCGGTCTTTCCGTGCCCCGTTTTTTGGAGACTTCTCATTTTGACGGAGAATCGCTGTCCACCGCCAAGGAGCAAATGAACTTTTATTTGATCACGGGGTACGTTTGGGACCTGAATCCCTTTTTGAAATTTAAGCCAACAATTCTGACCAAGGTGGTACAAGGAGCGCCTTTGCAGGTCGATTTATCCTCTAATTTTATGCTGAGCGAAAAGTTCATCCTCGGGGCGGCCTACCGTTGGAATGCGGCTTTTAGCGGTATGCTCGGCTTCAATATTTCGAACAAGGTGCTGATCGGTATGGCCTACGACCGGGAGACCACCGAACTCGGTAGCCAGGCTTTCAATGACGGTTCGTTCGAGGTCATTTTCCGGTATGACTTTATATCAACTACGGGAAATCTGAAATCGCCGCGATTTTTTTGAGAATAATCATTATAAGATTTTCAAAAACTTAACGTTTTGAATACCTCATGCAACCCCAAATCGTATGATTATTTGCAACAAGACTACTTTTTACAAAAAATATACAGCTCTCAGATTACTGCTATTATTGTTGGTATTGGTCTTTTCCGATGCTGCAATGGCCCAAACCGATACCGATGGTGATACCTTCGAGGATGCCGTAGACCTTGACGATGACAATGATGGCATTCCCGATTTGGCGGAATGCGGTACGATGTTCGATGATGGCAATCCCGAGAACGTCAATCCCAGTTTTGAGAACTTAGATCCTTCCGACGCTACATTTACTTCTGCCGGCCCCCCGTTTCAATATTTTTTCAACGAGGGCGATATCCCGGGATGGGAGACCACGGCCGCCGACGACCAGATAGAGGTGTGGGAATCGGGTTTTAACGGGATTCCTGCCCTTTCCGGAAATTATTTTGTGGAACTCAGTGCCAATTTAGAATCGGTTCTTTTTCAGAGTTACGCTTCCACTCCCGCGGCACTCACCCAAGTACACTTCGCGCATAGGGGCAGATACGGGGTAGATGTAATCGAAGTTTTTCAAGGTCCGCCCGGCGGACCCTATGTCAGTCTTGGTCAATTTTCTTCGGATGATACGGCGTGGACACGTCATAGTCCTAAATTCACCGTACCGGCAGGGCAGACCATTACCGAGGTGCGTTTTGAGCGGGTTTCGACCGCTAACGGTAACGTGGACCGCGGCAATTTTTTGGATGCCATCGCAGTGCATGAACTTTGTACCGATACGGATTACGATGGTATACCCAATAATTTGGATTTGGATTCCGACAATGATGGTATTTTGGATACTGTCGAGGCTGGCCATGGCCAAGCGCATACAAATGGCGTTGTTGATGGCCCTGTTGGGATGAACGGTCTACCGGATGCGGTGGAGACCGTCCCGGATAGCGATTCCATCAACTACAGCATCGCCGAAAGTCCCGAAGATTCCGATACCCTTGAAGATTATGTCGATTTGGAGACCGATGGCGATAATTGTTTTGACACTCTTGAAGCTGGCCACACCGACCCAGATAATAACGGTGTTTTGGGAAATTCACCGGTTACCGTAAATGCCAATGGCCAAGTAACCGGCCAAGGAGGATACACTGGAACCAATGCCAACGTAACCACTCCCAATCAGACCGTAACCATTGATAGTTCACCGACCGATCAAACCACCAACGTTGGAGGCGGTGCTTCATTTTCTGCCTCAGTGACAGGAACCGGCCTTACCTATCAATGGGAGGAAAGTACCGATGAAGGGGCAACCTGGAATTCCATCGTCAACGGCGGCATCTATTCCGGTGCCGATACCACGACATTGCTGTTGAGCGGTATTACTTCCTCGGAGCATTCCAACGATTATCGGCTAATAGTTACCGATCCGAACAACGCCTGTACGCCGGATATGGCATCCGCCAGTGCGGACCTTTTTATCAATCCCGATATCACCGTAAACGATGCCCTGAAAACGGAAGGCTTCAACATGGGCTTTACCATAACGGTATCCCATGCGACAGCCAGGGATCTGAACTTTACGATTTCCTATTCGGATGGGACCGCCGACGGCAGCGACTATAACGGTCCGGCTACGGTTACATTGCCAAGTGGCGATTCGACCGTTACTTTTGATGTGGTGGCAATAGATGATGCATCCCCCGAACCTACCGAAAATTTTAGCCTGACCTTGTCCAGTAGCGACCCGGTCAACTTCACGGATGACGAAGGCCAAGGCACGATTTTCGACAACGATTTTTCGCCGGGACCACAACCTTGGGTCTGCGACGGTAGGCTATTTCAGACTCTGCGGACAAATGGTGATATGATTTTATATGAAATCGACCCCACCACCGGCGACCTGATTCCGTTGGCCAATCTTACCGATAACGGAATATTGAATGGCGTCAATTCCATTGGCTACAACGCCCTCGATAACTATATCTACGGTATTGAGGTCAATTCCCCATACACTTTGTATCGTATAGATGCGAACGGGCAGGTATTGAATATGGGAAGCATCACGGGACTCTCCGGAACCAATGAGGCAGGTGCTTTCGATGTCAACGGAAATTACTACGTCACCGGGCAATCACAAAGGCTCTTTCATATCGATATCGCTACGCGTTCCGCAACCTTAATCGGAAGTACCGGTGAAAACACTTCCGATATTGCCGTTAACCCCGAAGACGGGAAGATATACGGGTGGTCTTTTGATACCAAACAACTCTTTACCTTAGAGCCTTCGGATGCTTCAAAAATCCTGATTGGAAGCCCCAACACTCGATATAGACTTTTTGGCGCACTATATTATGACAGTTCAAATGGGATTATTGCTTATGGGGACGATGAGACCGTACCCGGATCCGGCCAGGAAACATTGGTGACCATCGACCCCGATACCGGTGTGGTCACGCCGTTGGCGAACGGTCCTTCTACCACAGTTAATGATGGCTGTTCTTGCGTATTTAGCATCGAGTTCGCAAAGGATGCCGTCGATAGCCAAGACATATGTTCCAACGATGTTGTCACTTACACCTATCGTATTCGTAATGAAACGGGTACGGATCTTACTAATATCAATTTTCAAGAGGTACTTACCGATGGATTGACCTATGCCGGCGAACCCTATGGAGCCTCGCCCGGCTACGTATTTACTGGTTCTCTGACCGGACAGGCCAGTAGTAATCTCGTGATGACGGTTCCCGTAGGCGAGAGCAGTTTTAGTATCGATGTTCGACTGCCCGAAAATTACAGCGGGCCAGATCAATACAGCAATCCCACCTATCTGGATAACATCAGTAGCAATTCCCCGGGATTGCCTGATCGTGTCGATTCGAACGACCCTGATACCGCGGCCATCGACGATGAAACGGCGATAACGATAATCGCTCCGGATCAGGATTTCGACAGCGTAGCGGATTGTTTTGATCGGGATAACGATAATGACGGTATTCCGGATAGTTTTGAGGATTTGAATACGGATGGAGACAATGACCCGTCGACCAACGGTACGGACTCCGATAGCGATGGTATACCCAATTACTTAGATTTGGACAGTGATAACGACGGAATCTTGGATGCTGTAGAGGCTGGTCATGGGCAGGCTCATACCAACGGCGTTGCCGACGGACCTGTGGGTGCCGACGGTATTCCCGATGCCGTTCAGGCCAATCCCGATGGTGGAACGGTCAATTACACAGTGGCTGAAAGTACGGATGATATGGATACGATCTATGATTTCTTGGATCTGGATTCCGATGGGGACGGTATTCCCGATAACGTCGAAGCGCAGACCACTTTGGGCTACACTCCACAGAACAGCGACGATGCCGCGACCTACGAAACGAATGCGGGAATCAATTCCGCTTATTTAGGAGGCCTTTTACCGGTCAATACCGATTCCGCCGATTTGCCCGATTATCTGGATACGGATTCCGATAACGAAGGGGCCTTGGATGCTGTCGAGGCCGGATTGATTTTGACCGGAAACGACGACGACAATGATGGTCTTGATAATGTCACGGACATCTCCGCCGACTATGGCCGTCCCGGAGGCATCATCGAAAGTCCCATTGCTGGCGGAACCCGTCTGCCCGATGGTGATAACGATGCCACCAGCGACGGGGATGTCGATTTCAGGGACGGTATAGACGATAGGGAAGATACCGATGGCGACGGAATAAAGAACGATGAGGACCTTGACGACGACAACGACGGTATACCCGACGATCAAGAATGCAACTTGAGCCCGTCCCGTACCGGGTTCGTTTCTATGGGAGACGTAACTTTCGATGTGACCGGATCCGGAGGCAACGGCCCTGGGATCTTGAATTCGATTACGATTGTCGGCGTTCCCGATGTGCTCGATAATTTCAACAAACCAATCGACTTTACCTCCAATTTTGCTTCCAACAATGCGAACGATATTTACGAGGTGTACCATAGGCCTACCGGAACCAATATCACGAGTCCTACTTGGGACAGCGATATTTTGTTGGCCTTTCAGTCGCAAGACCTGAACCACTATCAGGTGATGAACAACAATATTGTCGCCACGGATTCCTATACCTTGACCTACGATCCTATACCCGTGACCACAGAGGGGTTCTTGGTCTTGATGGAACGTTTTGGCAACAACCCCTATTCGCTAAATCTCTACGATGCAGGTGGGAATCTGATCAACGCATCCCCCTATATCGTTCCGACTTCAGCTTATATCGACAGCCCGGTCACCGCTTTCAACGGCCAGAATACCAAGGTGGCCATCATTCCGATGACCGATTTGGCCCCGGTGGGCACATTGGTGGGCTCACTCGAAGTGACAGCACACAACGCGACCGGCGATGGTCCCGATGGCAAGGCATGGATTACGACGGATGGATTTACATGCAACGACACCGACGGTGATGGAATTCTGAACAGTTTGGACCTTGATAGCGACGGCGATGGAATTTACGATGTGGTGGAAGGCGGTGCCTTGGACCAAGCGGGCGTCAGCGATGCAGACGATGACGGCCGTATCGATGGCGGAGCCACCGAATTCGGAACCAACGGTCTGTTCGACGCCATAGAGTCCGACGATTCCCTTGGTGCCACAATTAATTATGCGATTGCAGAAAGTACTGTGGATGCCGATGCTATCACCGACTTCCTGGATCTCGATAGCGATGGCGATGGTATTCCCGATAATGTGGAAGCGCAGACAACGATAGGATATACCGCTCCTACCGGCACGGTAAATGCCGATGGTCTTGATACCGCCTACACTACTGGGCTGGTTCCTGAAAACACCGATGGCACGGACAGCCCCGACTATTTGGATCTGGACTCCGATAACGAGGGCCACAACGATACCACGGAGGCAGGAATTGCCCTCTCCGGAACGGATAACGATAACGATGGTCTCGATGATGGTCTTGACGGGAACGTTACATCCTACGCCAATCCCGGGGGCACCATCGATAATCCACTGACCGCACCCTTAGAGCTGTTGGATTCCGATAATGATGCTACCTCCGGCGGCGATGTCGATTATAGGGATGCCATTGACGACCGGCCCGACAATGACAACGATGGTATCGTAGATGCCTTGGATTTCGACGATGACAACGATGGTATTTTAGATACCGATGAAGGTTGTGGCAACCTGATCATCAACGGGTCTTTCGAACAGGACGATTTTACCGATCCGGTGGCCTACCCTAATGGATTTACAAGTGCTAACGGAACCTTTATCGGTACCACCTACAACACCAATACGCTTACTTCATGGAACTATAGCCAAAATTTGGACGGGTGGGTAGAAGGTGGCTCATTCGGCCCGGCGATTTTTGCCGATGCCTACCAGGGTACCCAATATCTCGATATCATCGGAAGTAATAACGTCACCGGCGGCATTTCGAACGTTTTAGATCAAACTGTCCAAGTGGTCCCCGGTACGCCCTACACGCTTTCATTCTTCTGGGGCGAGGATATTGGGCATGCAGCGGGAGAACGGGTCACCGTTGAACTGGATGTGATGGGTTCGGATGGCACCTCGATTTTGGACGAGACTTTTGTTACCATTGCAACGGGAGCGGTGAACGGTTCCGTCGGACCCCGAAAGTGGTTCTATGTAGAGCGCACTTTTACTGTCGCCACCGAAGAAGTCATAGTTCAGTTTTCATCCATTCCACCAGCTTCGAACGTATCGGCAGGTGCTTCACTTGATTTTGTTGAACTTTATGCAGCCTCCATTACCGATTGCCTTGATTCCGACAACGACGGTATTCCCGATTCATTGGATCTCGATAGCGACAACGACGGAATTTACGATACCGTAGAAGCCGGTCACGGGGCGGCCCATACCAATGGTATTCTAAATGGTACCGTAGGTGCGGACGGAATTCCCGATAGCGTTCAAGATGATCCAAATCGAGAAATGGTGAACTATGCTCCCTTGGATTCCGATGGGGATGACATAATAGATGTACAGGAAATCGATTCCGATAATGATGGTTGCTTTGATGTCACCGAAGCTGGCTTTACCGATGGGGATGCCGACGGAATTCTTGGAAACACCCCGGCCACCGTAGATGCCGATGGCCTAGTTATCGCGACCGCGGATGGATACCTCTTTCCTTTGGATGCTGATGGCAATGGTATACTCGACTATAGGGAAGCGGGAACATTCCCAGTAATCGACACTCAACCCACGGACCATACCGTATGTTCCGATCGATCGGTTTCTTTCTTCGTGTCCGCTACCGATGCGGATGTATTCCAGTGGCAACTGTTCGACGGAACCGATTGGAGCGATTTGTCCGATAGCGGTCCATATACAGGTACCGATACCGATACCCTTCAAATAGTGACTGCCACGCTGGCCGAGAACGGAAATCGGTATCGGGCCGTAGTTTCTAATACGGCGCTGGCGTGTGGCATCTTGAATTCGGAAGAGGTTACCTTGACCGTTGCCGAGACCCCTAATATTACCATAGGCGATGCGCAGGAAACAGAAGGTGGAATCATCCGTTTTCCAGTTACCTTATCCAGTACAAGCTGTCTTGCGGAAGATATTTTGCTAACTTTCTCCTTCACCGACGGTACCGCTGATGCATCCGACTACGATACTTCTTCCGTTCAGATAACGATTCCCGCCGGGAGTCTTATGGGCGAAGTTGCCGTGCAGACCGCTCCCGATGAAATCGACGAGGGTGACGAAACTTTCACCATTTCGATAGCCAGCATCGATGCCGGTTCCGTGAGCGACTTCTCCGATACTGCCACAGGCACGATTCTCGATGATGACATCACTGAACTCGATTCCGATGACGACGGTATTTTGGATAGTTTCGAGGATTTAAACGAGGATGGCGATAACAATCCCGCGACGAATCCTACCAATTCCGACGGCGATCTGTATCCAGATTATTTGGATATCGATAGCGATAACGATGGCATTCCCGATAATGTAGAAGCACAAACGACTTCCGGATATATTCCTCCGAGCTTACGCGATGACAACGCCAACGGGTTGGATGATGCCTATGAGGTCGGGGTGCGAATGGGACTTATTCCCGTCAACACGGATGGGACCGATTTTCCCGATTACTTGGATCTCGATAGTGACAACGACAACGTACCCGACGCCATTGAGGGCCATGATGCCAACCACGATGGTATTGCCGATATCAGCTTTGTCGGTTCCGATAAGGATGATGATGGCCTCGATGACGGTTACGAAGGTGCGGTTCAAATCGATGCGGATGTTAACGACGAAATAGACGATCCGGCCCGTGATCTACCGGATAATGATGGCGACGGGAATTTGGATTATCGTGATATCGACGATGACAACGACGATATTCCTACGCTCGAAGAAGATTCGAATTCCGATGGTAATTATGCCAATGATGACGAAGACGGCGATGGTACTCCCGATTATCTGGAGCCCAATTATCCTCCCGTCGAGGTCTTTAACGTGGTCACTCCGAACGACGATAGGGTACACGACTATTTGACGATTACCGGGCTGGAAATCCGCCCGAACAATAGCATCAAGATATTCAACAGATGGGGCGTACTGGTTTATGAGACGCAATCTTATGACAGCCAGGGAAACCGTTTTGACGGAATTTCACGGGCTCGGGCTACCTTTGGAAAAGAAGAAAAACTTCCCGCGGGCACCTATTTTTATGTGCTGAACTACGAAGATATCGAAGGAGGCTTCAAGACGCTTTCGGGCCATCTGTACTTAAATTAAAATACCGGGCCCTCCCGTTCAAAAGGTAGGGCTCTAATCGGGTCAGCTGTCGAGCTGTATTTTAGAACAAACATCCTAAAAAATTTCGTTCGAATAGACTATTCCCCACTTGTTTACGTTAGCATACTACAACCTGCTACCGACCCAAGTGATACCATTTGACCACCCATTTTCGAAGATTAGTTTTTGCACCCTTTTTTTGGTGCTGCTGTGCTGTTCGGGGCGGGCCCAGCAAGATGCCCAGTACACCCAGTACATGTACAATATGCCAAGCATAAACCCTGGCTATGCCGGTTCCAAGGAAAGTTTGAGCATTGCCGCCCTCTACCGATCGCAATGGGTAGGGCTCCAAGGGGCACCGAAGACCCAAACCCTCAACCTGCATACACCCATAGGTTACAATGGAGTGGGACTCGGATTCGGAATTCTCAACGAACAGATCGGTCCGACCTCGGAGACTTATTTCGATGTGGACTTTTCCTACACGCTTTTCACCTCGCGGGAGGGCCGGCTTAGTTTTGGTCTCAAAGGAAGCATCCATCTTTTGGATATCCGGTATTCTCAACTGGACCAGGACATCGACAACCCCAGAGGACCGGATCCCCTTTTGCAGCAAGATATAGAGAATAGGCTTTCCCCCAATATCGGTGCCGGGGTGTACTATCGTACCGAGAATTTCTATGCGGGTATCTCGGTTCCCAGAATTTTGGAAACGACCCATTTTCAATCATCGAACATCTCAACGGCCAAAGAGCAAATGAACCTCTACCTAACCTCAGGATATGTCTTCGACCTAAACGAGGACCTGAAATTCAAGCCTGCCGTGTTGACCAAATTGGTCCGCGGCGCACCTTTGCAGGTCGATCTGTCCGCCAATTTTTTGCTCAACGAGAAGTTCGTTCTGGGTGCCGCCTACCGATGGAGCGCGGCCGTCAGCGGCATGTTCGGTTTTTATTTGGATGATGGTTTCCTATTGGGTCTGGCCTATGATAGGGAAACCACGGAGCTCGGTGCCACTCGTTTCAACGACGGCTCTTTTGAGGTGCTGATCCGCTACGATTTCAAAAAGGGCAGGGGCAGACAGATTCGATCTCCCCGGTTTTTTTGAGAGTTTTTGCATCCAATTTGAAGGACATTTCCCCCATCTTGTAAGCATATCGTTGAGGGTTCCTAGTCAACATCTTTGTTAATTGTCCCCGTCCCAATCATCCCTATCGTGCCCATTGCCCCATGTTATGCACTTGCAAACTTCCTGCTTTGTATCTTTATTGATTGATTTCTTCGTCTCAATCGTCCCATCAGCGTTCCGCCACAAGGCTTCCAGCTTGGCATCTTTTCCGACCGGTCGCATCGTCCGGTCTGCATCCTCTTAACAAGGTCCACATTCCATCCTCCAAGCTTTATCCGGCCCAACACTTTTACAAAAACCTTAACCTTCATCCCGCGGAAACCCCTTATTTTTGCATTATGAAGGAAGAACTCGTGATTCTGGTCGACCAGAACGATAGGCAAATCGGTACTATGCCTAAAATGGAGGCCCACGAAAAAGCCCTTTTGCACCGGGCATTTTCGGTTTTTATAATGAACGATAAAGGAGAAACCATGCTACAACGGCGTGCGGCCGACAAATACCACTCCCCCTTATTATGGACGAATACCTGCTGTAGCCACCAACGGGTCGGCGAATCGAACATCGAAGCCGGAAAACGAAGGCTGCAGGAAGAGATGGGCTTCGTTACCGAACTCGACGAACTGTTCTCGTTCATCTATAAGGCGCCCTTTGAAAACGGACTGACCGAACACGAGTTCGACCATGTGATGATCGGCAATTATAGGACCGAACCCAACATCAATACCGCCGAGGTAGCAGAGTGGAAATGGATGAAGCCGGAGAACGTGAAAAACGACATCGAAGAACATCCGGAGCGGTACACCGCTTGGTTCAAGATTATTTTCGAGAGATTCTATGACCATATTTCGCAAGGTTCATTAAGTCAAAACGGTAGATAACGATGAAGGTAAAAGTCAGTAGGAAGGCCCATTTCAATGCCGCACATCGCTTGTATCGCCCGGAGTGGGACGAAGAAAAAAACGATGAGGTCTTTGGTAAATGCAATAACCCTAATTACCACGGCCACAACTATGAACTGATTGTCAGTGTCTACGGCGAAATCGACAAGCAGACCGGTTTCGTTATGGATATGAAGGTGCTAAAAGACCTTATTGAGGAACACGTCGAAGATGCTTTCGACCATAAAAACCTAAATGTCGAGGTGCCGGAATTCGAGGAGTTGAACCCAACGGCCGAAAACATATCCGTGGTTATTTTTAATAAGTTGCGACCCCATATTTCATCCGATAAAGAGTTGGAAATCGTGCTTTACGAGACCCCTCGGAACTTTGTAACCTATACTAAATAATGGGACTAAAAGTAGGGGAAACCATACCGGATTTTACCTTGAAGGACCAAAACGGGGAGGATTTTTCCATTGAGCGTTTTAAAGGAAAAAAGCCGATGGTCATCTATTTCTACCCTAAGGATGATACCGCCGGCTGCACCCAGGAAGCCTGTCAGTTCAGGGATGCCTATGAAGACTTTACCGATCTGGGCGCGGAGGTCATCGGTATCAGTTCCGATACGGAAAAAAGCCACCGCCGTTTCGCCGAAAAACATGATTTGCCCTTTACGCTTCTGGCCGACACCGACAAAAAGGTTAGGCGTAAGTTCAAGGTAGAAAAGAGCTTGTTCATCTTGCCCGGGCGTGAAACCTATGTTGTTGATAAGCAGGGTAAAATTAAAATGGTCTTCAATAGTGTGAGCGCTTCCCAGCATATGCGAAGGGCCTTGAAATCGTTGAAGGAATAAGGAAAGGGAACATAATATTATCGGAAAATTTCCATGCTGATAAATGACGCAGAACGCTAATTATTAACTCCAAATCCATAAAAATGTATCCCTTAAAATTTCATCCCATCTTAAAAGAACGTCTTTGGGGCGGCACCAAACTAAAAGAAGTATTGAATAAATCCATTGAAAGCGATACCACTGGCGAAAGCTGGGAGCTTTCGGGGGTGGAGGGAGATATTTCCGTAGTCTCCAACGGTGATTTGGGCGGAACCTCGTTGCAACAATTGATCGAAGACCGAGGTTCGGCCCTGTTAGGAAAAAGTGTGGTGGAACGATTTGGTACCGATTTCCCAATCTTGGTCAAATTTATCGATGCGAAAAAGGATCTTTCCATTCAACTTCATCCAAACGATGAACTGGCCCAAAAGCGGCATAATTCATTTGGAAAAACTGAAATGTGGTACGTCATGGATGCGGATGAGGATGCCAATCTTATCGTGGGATTCAATCGGGACGTCACGAAAGAGGAATATGTCGAAAGCTTGGAGAACGACACCTTGACGGACTTGCTGAATTACGAAAAGGTGCAAAAGGGGGATACCTTTTTTATTGACACGGGCAAAGTCCACGCCATCGGGGCCGGCGTGCTTTTGGCCGAGATACAGCAGACCTCCGATGTTACCTACCGCATTTTCGATTTCAATCGGAAGGACAAGAACGGAAATCTACGCGAACTCCATACCGACCTGGCTTTGGATGCTATCGATTATGATAAAAAGGATGATTTTAAAGTGGATTATCCAGCTGCTAAAAACAGGGTGAATTCGATGGTGGAGTGTCCCTATTTCAAAACAGACTATTTGCGATTGGATACGGATTGGGAACGGGATATTGCCGACCGGGATTCCTTTACCATTTTGATGTGTGTGGGCGGTTCGGCGGTTATTTCCAACGAACATGGGAAAGCGGAAATTCAGAAAGGGGAAACGGTATTGGTGCCGGCCCTTTCGAAATCACTCTCCATAAAAACGGAGGATGCCGAGCTTTTGGAGGTTACCCTTTGAATTAAACATCCTCCCGGATTTAACATCCTCGCATCCATCTAAAAAAGCGTATTTTTGCGCAAAATAAAGCAAACATGGCAAGTATAAGAGATTTAAAAAAGGACATCAACAACGTTTTGGGCGATATTATCGAGGGAGTCTACATCACCGATGCCGCCAATAACAAACAGGACTCCAAAGAAGGGTCTGCCGTCGTTGATGAGGCTATTACGGCCTTTGACGAGCTGATTGCAGAGGTCAACAAAAAGGATGTCGATAACCAGAAGAAACATTTCAAAAAGGTCCGCGCAGACTTGGAAAAAAAGGCCGAGGAACTGGCGGAGAAGGTCAACGCTTTAGGCTGATGTTCTCTAGTGAAATTTGATTCTAAAAGAAATTTAGTCCGAACGAAATTCGGCTCAAAAGAAATCCCGCTCCTTGCGGGATTTTCTTTTGGTGAGTACTAGTCTAGACTCCAAAGGTCGATTTTGCCGGTAACGAACTATTCCGATCGCTCTCTAATATCCTTCAAATACGTCTCCAACTGTTTCCCGTACTTCGAATCCGCCACCTCAGGAGTGAGATTATTGTAGATAGAATCGATGTAGATTACATTGGCATCCGAAACTTCGCGGAGAGCAATGTAGGGTGCCACGTACGAATCTTTGTTGCTCAGGGCAAAATTCAGGGCAAACGCATAGCCACGTTTGATATTGGTGTCGCTCAGACGTTGGATGGAATCGGTTTGTAGGGAATCTAACACAACCTCAGTATTGGCGGCGCTCTGCATCAGTTCAAGGTTTTTGGCGTTGAAGCGGGACATGACATCGAGGTATTCTTCCCACTTTTTTTGTGAGGCCGAGCCTTCGATTTTGGCATTAAGGTCAAAGGTATTCCAAGCCGTGGTGATAGTAATGGTGCCAGGTTCCGCGAAAAATGTGATGCGATCGTTGATGTCGTTGGCATCCTTTTTATTGAGGTAGAGATAGTAAATTTCGGGACTTTCCAGCTCAGTCTTAAAGCTGAAACTACCGTCGCCGTCAACTTGTAGGGAATCTACCGTGACCAAGGCGGAATCGGGGATGTGCTGCAAATACAATGTGCCTTTCTTTAGGCCCTTGACCTTCCCGGAAACGGTCATGGTATTTTCGGAATCCACATCTGAACAAGAAATAACGATAAAGGATATTAGGCAGAATAGTATTATTTTTTTCATTGGTAAGGCAGGTAATTTTAAAAAATAGTTTGGGTAACTTTTCGCCCACGGAACTTATCCACCGGATGGCTTGCCGACCGGTGCCATTTCTAGCTGGCAAATATCCTGATTTTTTATAAGGTGCTACCTAAGTTATAGAAAAAATTGAAAACGTCGACGAACTACCTGATACCCTACCAATGACCAAAACTAGGCCTCATTTCATCGAAAAGTTCATCTGTGAAGATTAGAATAGCCCATATTTCCTTAATTTGGGCGAAAATTCCTACTTATGAACAACTACATCACTCTTTTTTGCTTTTTTGCGATTTGTTTTGTTTTGGCCTGTCTTATGGTATTGTTCCTTTCGGACGATAAAGGCTGATCTTCACGTTCGAACATCCTATTTATATTTTTGACTTAGGCACTTAAATATTAATATTTTTGATGTAGCATGGCGGGGCGTTTACCATTCTTTTCAATAGGTTATCGAATATCCCCTCTTTCATGAAGCTACGGTTGAACCGGTAACAATATTCGTC
>JBAUIP010000208.1:0-7691 GCA_049683055.1 Pricia sp. | reverse complement strand
GAAGGAGGATATCGGCAACAAAATATCGGTCGAGGAATATAACGCAGCCTGTAAAAAAGCGGTCATGCGCTACACCGATGTCTGGAACCGGATGACCGACCAGGTAGGCTATTGGGTCGATATGGACGACCCGTATATTACTTACAAGTCCAAATACATGGAGACGGTCTGGTGGCTGTTGAAACAAATCTATGATAAGGGACTTATCTATAAAGGATATACCATCCAACCCTATTCCCCCAAGGCCGGTACGGGACTCAGTTCCCACGAGCTCAACCAGCCCGGCACCTATCAAGATGTGACCGACACCACGGCAGTGGCCCAATTCAAGGCTCTCGAGTCTTCGTTACCGGATTTTCTCAAAGATGAAGGGGATATCTATCTGCTGGCTTGGACGACCACGCCTTGGACCTTGCCCTCGAATACCGCATTGACCGTTGGGCCAAAAATTGATTATGTGCTGGTGGAGACCTACAATCAGTACACTTTTCAGCCCATGAACGTGATTCTGGCGAAGAGTCTGGTCTCGGAACAGTTCGACAGAAAATTCAGGCAGGTCGAAACGAAGCCGGAGCTGTTGGAGTACCGTTCCGAAGAAATAATGTCGACCGGGGGGTCGCCTTCCGGTGGCGGGGCGTCGTCGAACGGCAAAGCCTCATCAAAAGGTCCTGAGGCTTCTTCCGGCAAGTCGGAAAAAATTCCTTTTTACATCGTCAAGGAATTTAAAGGAATGGATTTGGTCGGCATTCGCTACGAGCAACTGCTTGATTACGCCTTGCCGTATGAGAATCCCGAAAACGCCTTTCGGGTCATCGCCGGTGATTTTGTGACTACCGAGGACGGAACAGGAATTGTACACACCGCGCCTACTTTTGGCGCCGATGATGCGCTGGTCGCCAAACAGGCCGAACCGGAGGTGCCGCCCCTGTTGGTATTGGACGAAAACGGGAATCCCGTTCCCCTGGTCGACCTACAGGGTAAATTCCGCCCAGAAATGGGTGAATTAGCCGGAAAATACGTCAAGAACGAATATTACGATTTGGGTAAGGAGCCGGAGAAATCCGTCGACGTCGAAATCGCCATTAAGCTTAAGGAGGAAAACAAAGCCTTTAAGGTCGAAAAATACGTCCACAGCTATCCCAATTGCTGGCGTACCGACAAGCCGATACTCTACTATCCGCTGGATTCTTGGTTTATCAAGGTCACCGAGGTCAAGGACCGATTGGTCGCCCTGAACGATACTATAAATTGGAAGCCCAAGTCCACTGGCGAGGGCCGGTTCGGCAATTGGTTGGCCAATGCCAACGACTGGAACCTGTCGCGATCCCGCTACTGGGGCATCCCGCTACCTATTTGGCGCACCGAAGACGGACAGGAAGAAATTATCATCGGCTCCATGGCCGAACTGAAGTCCGAAATGGCGAAAGCGGTCGAGGCCGAGGTACTCGAAAAAGATATTTTTGCGGACTTTAAAGTGGGCGACATGTCCGAAGCCAACTACGAAAAGATTGATCTGCACAAGAACATCGTCGATAAGATTATATTGGTTTCCGAATCCGGAAAACCGATGAGGCGCGAGGCCGATCTAATCGATGTCTGGTTCGATAGCGGTTCGATGCCCTACGCGCAATGGCATTATCCGTTCGAGCGCGGACCGGAAACTACTAATGGTAGCCCGAACTTTTCTGCCGGGCAGCCTCTATCCGCGGATAGCCTTCAGCCCGACACTACCATACCCTATCCCGCCGATTTTATCGCCGAGGGCGTTGATCAGACCCGCGGCTGGTTCTACACCTTGCACGCCATCGCCACCATGGTCTTCGATTCCGTCGCCTACAAAAACGTAGTATCCAACGGACTGGTATTGGACAAGGAGGGCAAAAAGATGTCCAAGCGTTTAGGGAACGCCGCGGATCCGTTCGATACTATGAACGCACATGGCGCCGATGCCACCCGTTGGTACATGATATCCAACGCCAACCCGTGGGACAACCTGAAATTCGATAGCGACGGCATTGTGGAGGTGAAACGCAAGTTTTTCGGAACCCTGTACAATACCTATTCCTTCTTTGCGCTGTACGCGAACATCGACGAATTTGACTACTCCGAAGACAATATTCCCCCGAACGAAAGACCCGAAATCGATCGGTGGATTCTTTCGGAACTGCATTCCCTCATCAAGATTGTCGACGAAGCCTATGCCGATTACGAACCGACCAAAGCCACCCGCGCGATATCCGATTATGTTCAAGAAAATCTGAGCAACTGGTACGTACGCCTCTGTCGAAGACGTTTTTGGAAAGGAGACTACCAGAAAGATAAGATTTCGGCTTATCAGACTTTGTATACTTGCCTAGAAACCGTGGCCCGGCTCTCCGCTCCCGTGGCGCCCTTCTTTATGGATCGGCTGTATAAAGACCTGACGGCAACCACGAAAAAGGATGCCTTCGAAAGCGTTCACCTATCCCATTTTCCGGAGTATGATGCATCCTGTGTGGACAAAGACCTGGAAAACAAGATGGAAATGGCGCAGACGGTTTCATCCTTAGTGCTATCCATCCGACAGAAAGAAAAAATCAAAGTCCGACAACCGCTGCAGAAAATTATGATTCCCGCACTGAGCGATCAACAGAAACAGGAAATCGAGGCGGTAGCCGACCTGATCAAATCGGAGGTCAACGTCAAGGAAATCCAGATGCTCGATGACGCTTCCGGTATATTGGTTAAGCAGATCAAGCCGAATTTTAAGGTTTTGGGCCCGAAATTCGGTAAGGATATGAAGAAAATCGCGCAAGCGGTCGGCCAAATGGATCAAAAAGACATCCAAAAAATAGAACGGGAAGGAAAAATAAACCTCGAAATTGAAAATAAAATCATTACATTACAGTTAGATGATGTAGAAATCTCGTCACAGGATATCGAGGGCTGGTTGGTGGCAAACGCCGGTTCGCTTACTGTGGCGCTTGATGTTACTATCGATGATACGCTTCGAAAGGAGGGAATTGCGCGGGAACTCGTGAACCGCATACAGAATATCAGAAAGGATTCCGGGTACGAAGTCACCGACAAAATAGATATTAAAATTCTGAAAGATGGACAGGTCGAAGCGGCGGTCGAAAGTAATCTGGACTACATCAAAACTGAGACTTTGACAGCGGACTTGAATCTGGAAGAAAAATTAGATGAGGGCACAGAGGTGGCCTTTGATGAGGTGAACACTAAATTATTTATTGTAAAACATTAGTTGAAATTTTTTAGGATATGGCACAAGATTTAAAAGTGAAGTATTCCGATAGCGACCTAGCCGAATTCAAGGAGCTTATCGAAGAAAAAATCGTAAAGGCAAAGAGCCATTTGGACCTGCTCAAAAGTTCGTATATGAACGATGGCAATAACGGTACCGATGATACCTCGCCCACTTTCAAGGCTTTCGAGGAGGGTTCGGAAACCATGAGCAAAGAGGCGAACACGCAACTGGCCATCCGTCAGGAAAAGTTTATCCGTGATCTCAAGAACGCTCTGCTGCGCATCGAGAACAAGACCTATGGCGTCTGCCGTGTTACCGGAAAGTTAATCGCTAAGGAGCGGCTCAAACTGGTTCCGCACGCAACGCTCAGCATCGAGGCCAAAAACATGCAGAAATAGGGGAATGGATATTTGCCCCAACCTTGAACCCAAAACATGAGCCTTAAAAAGTCCCTGCTGATTATCGTGGCGATATTGCTTATCGACCAGGTCAGTAAATTCTACATCAAGACCCATTTTGTTTTGGGCGAATCGGTCGATGTTTTCAGTTGGTTCAAGATATTGTTCATCGAAAACTCCGGTGCCGCCTGGGGCGCTAAGCTCAGTGACTTCTTGCCGGTCTCCGAACCGACCGGAAAGCTCATTTTGACCGTATTTCGGTTGTTTGCGGTGGCCGGAATCGGCTATTGGCTGTACGATACCATTCAAAAAAGGTCGTCCAGTACTTTGATTTGGGCGGTATCGCTAATATTCGCAGGCGCTATGGGCAATATTATCGATTCCGTTTTCTATGGCATGGTCTTTAATGACAGTTATCAGGAAGTGGCAACGGCCTTTGCGGCGGAACCTTACGGCAGCCTTTTTTACGGAAAGGTGGTCGATATGCTTTATTTTCCCATCATCGACACTACTTGGCCGAATTGGGTACCCTACTTCGGTGGCTCCGATTTTCGGTTTTTCGAACCGGTCTTCAATATTGCCGATATGGCCATCAGTACCGGTGTTGGTATTTTGATTGTCTTCAATAAAAGAGCTTTCGGTAAAAATGATGGGTATGCCAGTGTAGAGGGTGAGGTTCAGAACTCACCCGAACCGGAAAAAGAGTAAATCTTTTTTGGTGTTACGCAGTAGTCCAATGGAATATCGTTTTCGTCGGTATCTTCAATAAAATCCTCGGCTTCAAACAATGACAATCCGACTTTAATAATCCCATCGCGGCATTCCCTTAGGAAGCGATCGTAGAATCCTTTCCCGTAGCCGACCCGGTTTCCCAGTTGATCAAAGGCCAAAAGCGGTACAAAGACGACATCGATTTTTGATGCTGGTACCTCAACACCATTCACGGGTTCGGGAATGTTCCATTTATTAGGTTGTAGAATAGTGGAATCCGTCAGCAGATAATGCCTCAGGATATGGTCGGTGTAAACCTTGGGCACAACGACCTTTTTGTTCCTTTCCATTAAAAGGGAAATTAGCATTTGGGTATCAATTTCCCTCTGCTGTAGGATAGGAAGAAATAAATGATAGTATTCTTGATGCCAAATAGGTAATTCGAGCGTAGCCTTTACGATGACTTGACTCGAATTCAAGAGCGATTTGTCCGAAATGGATTTTCGGCGATTTTTGTAGTCCGCCCTTGCCTCTTTTTTTAACATGGTTCGGGGCGTAGCCGGATGGTAGTATCAACGCTAGTTAATCCTTAGCGTTTACATAATAGTACACCTTAAAGCTCACCATCAGAAGTAAGTATAAAACTAAAGTAATGATGTATTTGTCCATGGGGTTACTGATTTTGATGGTTAAAGCTACTTAAAAAAAGGGTAATAACACCATTAACTGCAATCTTTTCCCGACGAAATGCACTTTTTTACTAAAATTTAACTTTTTACGGGCAATAAATCCGTAAAAATCAAGTAGCGTCCTTCAAAGTTACGTTATAAGTAAAGTATTACAAACTATTCCTACAAAAAGAATGGGGAAGTTCAATTAACTTTGTATCACCCTCTGATTGCTGAAAGGCTAAAAGAAAAATTGCTGTCCAAATGTCCGAAGTGCCAATAGAAATCCAGTTAAGTACGTTGCCCCATAGTCCAGGGGTGTACCAATTCTATGATACCGACGAGAAAATCCTTTATGTCGGCAAGGCCAAGAACCTTAAGAAGCGGGTAACATCCTATTTTACCAAGACCCACGAGTACGGCAAGACCCGGGTGATGGTCAAGAAAATCCGACGCATAAAACACATTGTGGTGCCCACCGAATCGGATGCACTTTTGCTGGAGAACAATCTTATCAAAAAATACCGTCCCCGGTACAACGTACTGCTAAAGGACGACAAATCGTACCCGTGGATCTGCATCAAGAACGAACGTTTTCCCCGCATCTTCCCTACCCGGAAACTCATCAAGGACGGCTCGGAATACTACGGTCCGTATACCAGCATGAAGACCGTACGTACGCTTTTGGACTTGGTGAAGAGTGTCTACCCGTTGCGCACTTGCAACTACGATCTATCACAGGAGAAAATAGAAGCGGACAAGTATAAGGTATGCCTGGAATTCCACCTTGGCAATTGCAAGGGCCCGTGTGAGGGCATGCAAAAAGCGGAGGATTACCATGCCCAAATCGACGATATCCGCGAAATCATCAAAGGCAATTTCAAATCTTCGTTGCAGTATTTCAAACATCGGATGAAAGCGCTGGCCGCCGATATGCAGTTCGAGGAAGCGCAACGCATCAAGGAAAAGATTGAGGTGTTGGAAAACTATCAGGTAAAGTCCACCATTGTTAATCCAAAAATCAACAATGTCGATGTCTTTTCGATCATTTCCGATGAATCGCACGCCTACGTCAATTTCTTACAGCTTTCCCACGGATCAATTATCCGCTCGCATACGCTTGAAATGAAAAAAAAGCTCGACGAGAGCGATATCGAACTGTTGGAGTTGGCGATTATTGAAATCCGGCAGCGGTTCGACTCCCGCTCCAACGAGCTCTACCTGCCCTTTGAGGTGACGGTCGAGCCACACCTCAAGGTGACCGTTCCGAAATTGGGAGATAAAAAAAGGATTTTGGACCTCTCCGAGCGCAACGCCAAATTTTTCAGGCAAGAGCGTTTTAAGCAAATTAAGATTATCGACCCCGACCGGCACGTCAACCGGATTATGGCCCAGATGCAAAAAGACCTGCGCCTGTCGGCGGAGCCCCGGCACATCGAATGTTTCGACAATAGTAACATTCAGGGCAGCAATCCCGTGGCGGCCTGTGTGGTCTTCCGAAATGGGAAACCCTCCAAAAAGGAATATCGGCATTATAACATCAAAACCGTGGAAGGTCCTGATGATTTCGCTTCTATGGAAGAGGTGGTCTTCCGAAGGTACAAACGACTGCTGGCCGAGGGCGAAGACCTGCCCCAGTTAATTATCGTTGACGGGGGAAAAGGGCAGCTCTCATCCGCTTTAAGGAGTCTGGACGATTTGGAGCTCCGAGGTAAAATCGCCATCATCGGCATCGCCAAACGCCTGGAGGAAATCTATTTTCCTGAAGACCCCATCCCCCTATATCTGGATAAAAAATCCGAATCCCTCAAAATCATTCAGCAGTTGCGGAACGAGGCGCACCGTTTCGGCATCAACTTCCATCGGAAAAAACGCAGCAAGGCCGCCATCAATTCGGAGTTGGAGGGTATCAAGGGCGTCGGGGAAAAAACGGCCCAGGAACTGTTGAAAAGTTTTAAATCGGTCAAGCGCATCAAAGAGGCATCCATCGAAAACCTAGCGGAAACCGTCGGCATCGCCAAGGCGAAGAAGATTTATGAGAGCTTTCATTGAGCCTGGGGTAATGGCCTTCCAACGAGAAATGATTATAAAGAGGTGCGGGAGTACGCCAGGGTAAAATAATTAGTTCAAAAGGCCGTTGGGTCTGATAGGTCTCCGTAAATTTGATTCCTTGAAAAAGCTTCTATTTTTAATCGCGTTACTGGGTTCGATGCCTTTCGCTATGGCGCAGCTATCCCCTGAGGAAGATGTAAAGGTGGGGCTGGTATTAAGCGGTGGCGGCGCAAAAGGCTTGGCCCATATCGGGGCCTTGAAGGTCATTGAAGAGGCCGGTGTTAGAATCGATTATATCGGAGGCACCAGTATGGGCGCAATAGTGGGTGCCTTATATGCAGCGGGCTACTCGGCGATGGAACTCGATTCCCTTTTCCGAACGACCGATTTTACCAACCTCATCGAAGACAATCTGCCGCGAAGTGCCAAGACCTTTTACGAAAAGGAAGACTCCGAACGATATGCCATCACCCTGCCCTTCAATAAGTTCAAGATTTCGGCGCCTCCGGCCTTTTCGGGCGGCCAGAACGTGTACAATGAGCTGGTATAGCTGCTGTATCCGGTCAGGGAAATTACCGAATTTGACCGATTGCCGATACCCTTTCTATGAATCGC
>JBAUIP010000207.1:0-5578 GCA_049683055.1 Pricia sp. | reverse complement strand
TTGTAATCAGCAGGTCGTGGGTTCGAGTCCCTCTATCGGCTCAGTAAGTAGTAAAGTTCTTATAGAAAATGTAGTACGGGGAGATACTCAAGCGGCCAACGAGGGCAGACTGTAAATCTGCTGGTTTCACCTTCGCAGGTTCGAATCCTGCTCTCCCCACTGGAATTTGAAATTCCAAGATGTAAAACTCCAAATTCCAAAGTTTGGTTTTCGGAATTTTATGTTCGGCTTTTGATTCCCAGGTTTGAAATCGGTTGTTATATCTGATTCTAGCCTATGGAAATCTGGCGATTGGAATTTATTTTTTGAAATATTGGAATTTGTAAAATTGCGGGAGTAGCTCAGTTGGTAGAGCGTCAGCCTTCCAAGCTGAATGTCGCCGGTTCGAACCCGGTCTCCCGCTCAAAATTGACATCTCGATGTCATTCCTGCGAAGGCAGGAATCTCTTCCTTGTTTTAAAGGATGCAGATGCTAAACACTTTACGCCGACGTAGCTCAGGGGTAGAGCGTTTCCTTGGTAAGGAAGAGGTCATGGGTTCAATTCCCATCGTTGGCTCAATATTGGCATTATTACACTAATTATATAACTAAGATTAAAATTCACTAAACATGGCAAAGGAAACTTACGATCGTTCCAAACCGCACTTAAATATAGGTACGATTGGACACGTAGATCACGGCAAAACAACATTGACCGCCGCTATTACAAAGGTAATGGCAGACGCCGGTTATTCAGAGGCGAGTGCATTCGACCAAATTGATAACGCACCCGAGGAGAAAGAGCGTGGTATTACTATTAACTCTTCGCACGTAGAGTACGCTACTGAAACGCGTCACTACGCTCACGTTGACTGCCCGGGTCACGCCGATTACGTAAAGAATATGGTTACCGGTGCCGCCCAGATGGACGGTGCTATCTTGGTAGTTGCCGCTACCGATGGTCCTATGCCACAAACTCGCGAGCACATCCTTTTGGGCCGTCAGGTGGGTATTCCACGTATTGTTGTCTTTATGAACAAGGTGGACTTGGTCGATGACGAAGAGCTTTTGGAGCTTGTTGAGATGGAGGTTCGTGAACTATTGTCATTCTACGAGTACGATGGTGATAACGGTCCCGTAATCGCTGGTTCCGCACTAGGTGCTTTGAACGGTGATGATAAATGGACCAAAAGCGTTCTCGAATTGATGGAAGCTGTCGATAGCTGGATCGAGATTCCGGAAAGGGATGTTGAGAAGCCTTTCTTGATGCCCGTTGAAGACGTGTTCACGATTACAGGTCGTGGTACCGTTGCTACAGGTCGTATCGAAACAGGTGTTGCCAATACAGGTGACCCAGTGGAATTGATCGGTATGGGTGCCGGAAAAATGAACTCCACGATCACTGGTGTTGAGATGTTCCGTAAGATTTTGGATAGAGGTGAAGCTGGAGATAACGTAGGTATCCTTCTAAGGGGTGTCGAAAAGAATCAGATCAGCCGAGGTATGGTTATCTGTAAGCCAGGTTCCGTAACTCCGCACGCGAAGTTCGAAGCTGAGGTCTATATCCTTAAAAAAGAAGAAGGTGGCCGTCACACGCCGTTCCACAATAACTACCGTCCACAGTTCTACGTAAGGACTACGGACGTTACCGGTAACATTGCACTTCCGAGTGGAGTCGAGATGGTTATGCCTGGAGATAACTTGACCATCACCGTTGAGTTGATTCAGCCTATCGCCTTGAACGTAGGTCTTCGTTTCGCCATCCGTGAAGGAGGTCGAACCGTAGGTGCCGGTCAGGTGACTAAGATTATCGACTAATTTATAGATATTATATTGTGGATAAGGGTGTCCGGCAGTAGCGGGACACCTTTAGCTGCAATATACAAACGGGTGTAGCTCAGTTGGTAGAGCACTGGTCTCCAAAACCAGGTGTCGGGAGTTCGAGCCTCTCCTCCCGTGCCAAATCACAATTTTTATGTTGACTTATATTCAGGAATCCGTAGAAGAGCTTCGTAACAATGTTACATGGCCCACGCGAGCCGAAGCCAGTAACCTTATGGTCGTGGTCGCCGTTTTCTCCATTTTATTCGCTTTGGCGACATGGGGCGTCGATGAGGTCTTTAGCGGACTGGTACAGTTATATTTCGACAATATCTTAAACTAAGCGATCACTATGTCAGAAGTATTGGATAAGAAATGGTATGTGGTGAGAGCGGTCAGTGGCCAAGAGAACAAGATTAAAGGCTACATCGAAAGTGAGGTCGAGCGACACGGTTTTGGTGATTATTTAGAGGATGTTCTCGTGCCTACCGAAAAGGTGGTACAGATCCGGAAAGGAAAGAAAATCAATAAAGAGAAGGTTTATTTCCCCGGATACATTATGATTAAGGCCAATTTGGGCGGGGAGATGATCCACGTCATTCGATCGATTACAAATGTGATAGGATTTTTAGGGGAAACCAAAGGGGGAGACCCGGTACCCTTAAGAAAATCCGAAGTCAACCGGATGCTAGGTAAGGTGGATGAATTGGCGGTAAACACAGAAAGTGTTGCGATTCCGTTCAACCACGGCGAAACGGTTAAGGTTATCGACGGACCTTTCAACGGCTTCAATGGAACCGTCGAAAAAATCAATGAAGAGAAGCGCAAGCTTGAGGTGATGGTGAAGATTTTTGGACGAAAGACGCCTTTGGAGTTGAGCTACATGCAGGTGGAGAAGGTGTAAAATTAGTAGACTTTCGGTTGCTACTAAACAGTAGCCCGAGCGGATGTATTCTCGACCAATTTTATAATTTTAGAAAAAAAGTGTTACATATATAAAGTTGTGTTGCTTCCAAGAATACAGCTTGAATTCAATTTTTAGAAATGGCAAAAGAAATAGGTAAAGTAGTTAAACTACAAGTTAGGGGAGGTGCAGCGAATCCATCGCCACCGGTCGGACCCGCCTTAGGTGCTGCCGGAGTCAATATCATGGAGTTCTGTAAGCAGTTCAACGCTAGAACCCAAGATAAAGCGGGCAAGGTTTTGCCTGTGGTCATCACGGTGTACAAGGACAAGTCCTTTGACTTCATCGTCAAGACACCGCCAGCGGCAGTTCAGCTTATGGAAGCAGCGAAAATCAAAAAGGGATCGGGAGAACCGAACCGGGTCAAGCTCGGAAAGGTAACCTGGGATCAGGTCAAGGCAATAGCCGAAGACAAGATGGTCGACCTGAATGCTTTTACGGTGGAATCCGCGATGAGTATGGTCGCCGGTACGGCACGATCTATGGGTATGAAAGTGTCTGGAAAACGACCTTTTTAATATCCCCTTCCGATAAATTTAAAGCAACTTTAAAATGGCAAAATTAAGTAAGAAACAAAAGGAGGCAGAAGCCAAGATCGATCGGGATAAACTCTATTCCGTCGACGAAGGTGCCGCTCTGGTCAAAGAAATCACCAGCACCAATTTCGATGCTACCGTTGATTTGGCCGTCCGACTGGGAGTCGATCCCCGAAAGGCGAACCAAATGGTACGTGGGGTGGTTACCCTTCCGCACGGTACCGGTAAGGATGTGAAAGTTCTGGCCCTGGTCACTCCCGATAAAGAAGCAGAGGCCGAAGCGGCCGGTGCCGATTATGTGGGATTGGACGAGTATCTCGAGAAAATCAAAGGTGGTTGGACGGATGTTGATGTGATTATCACTATGCCCAGCGTGATGGGAAAACTAGGTCCCTTAGGACGTGTTTTGGGTCCTCGTGGCTTAATGCCCAATCCGAAAACAGGTACGGTGACCATGGATGTTGCGAAAGCGGTATCCGATGTGAAGGCCGGTAAAATTGATTTTAAGGTAGACAAAACGGGTATCGTCCACGCGGCGGTAGCCAAGGCATCCTTCTCCGCGGATAAGATTGCGGACAATGCCAAGGAGCTTTTGGATACTTTGATCAAGATGAAGCCCGCAGCATCCAAAGGTATTTACATGAAGAGTGTTTTCATGTCGAGTACCATGAGCCCCAGCGTTCAATTGGATCCTAAAACGGTGTAACGAACGGCAGTTCAAAATCAACAGTATGACAAGAGAAGAAAAAGGAATAGAGATTAAGAACCTGACCGAGCGTTTGGGAGAGAGCTCCACCATTTATTTGGCGGATATCTCCGGTCTGGATGCCGTTCAGACATCCAACCTAAGAAGGGCTTGTTTTAAGGCCAACGTCAAGCTTTCCGTAGTAAAGAATACCTTGCTGCGAAAGGCGATGGAGGCATCCGATAAAGAATTTGGTAAGCTACCCGAAACCTTAAAAGGAAATACATCGTTGATGTTTTCCGAGGTAGGGAACGCTCCCGCCAAAATCATCAAGAATTTCAGGAAGAAAGAGCCGATACCCGCTTTGAAAGGCGCGTTCGTAGAAGAAGCGATTTACATTGGCGACGAAAACCTGGATCGATTGGTCGAGATCAAGTCCAAAGAAGAGATGATTGGTGAGATTATTGGATTGTTACAATCCCCAGCCAAAAACGTTATCTCAGGGCTTAAGGCCAGTGGAGGTAAATTGGCCGGTATCTTGAAGACCTTATCCGAAAGACCCGAATAAAAATCACACACACTAATATACCGCACTGACACACGGTGCAATAAATCACTAAGTAAATTTAAATTTAGATTAAACGATAGAAAAATGGCAGATTTAAAAGATTTCGCAGAACAATTGGTCAACTTGACCGTAAAGGAGGTCAACGAGTTGGCTGATATTTTAAAGGATGAATACGGTATCGAGCCAGCAGCAGCTGCAGTAGCCGTAGCCGCGGGTGGCGGTGGTGGAGACGCCGGCGATGCCGCCGACGAGCAAACTGAATTCGACGTAGTTCTTACCGCCGCAGGTGGTTCAAAACTCGCAGTCGTCAAATTGGTCAAGGAATTGACCGGACTTGGATTGAAAGATGCCAAGGAGATTGTCGATAGCGCGCCAAAAGCCGTTAAAGAAGGTGTCGCTAAAGACGAGGCCGAATCCGTTAAGAAACAATTGGAAGAAGCAGGAGCGGAAGTTGAGCTTAAATAAAAGCAAACACCCATAGCACTTTGGTTTAGGTCTTCCCGCATTTGCAGGTAGGCCTAAGCCATTTTATATACGTTGCTAGTTCTGCTGCCGAAAATTTTTGGCTTTCAAACCAAGTTTCAATATTTCGAGAACAGAATTTTGGCAAATATTTAGAAAAACCGGAATAGTTAATTGCCGTTTTTTTGCTTACATTTTAAGGATTTCATTTTCCGATTACCGAAGTCTATCGCATCATTTTAGTATTCACGTTCAAAACACTGTCCATAGATGCTTACACAACACACTGAGAGAATTAATTTCGCATCCGCTAAGAACACGCCGGACTATCCGGATTTCTTGGACATCCAAATCAAATCGTTTCAAGACTTTTTTCAGCTTGAAACCAAATCCGATGAAAGGAGCAACGAAGGCCTGTACAACACCTTCCAAGAAAACTTTCCAATTACGGATACCCGAAACCAGTTTGTACTGGAATTTTTGGATTATTTCATCGATCCGCCCCGATACTCCATCCAAGAGTGTATCGAGCGTGGCTTGACCTATAGCGTTCCCTTAAAGG
>JBAUIP010000206.1:0-4054 GCA_049683055.1 Pricia sp. | reverse complement strand
CACGCTTTCTTTGATGCGTTGATATTTACTGGTTCGCACCGATCCGATGAGCACGATAATTCCTGTGAGGATGCTAAAGAAAGCCATAAAATTAATGACCCAAGAAATTTTTCCAAGAATATCGTCGACTACCGTCAGCAATTGTCTCAGGTCGAGTATCGAAACGGTGGGAAACTTTTTGACCAGTTCCCTTTGAAGCTCCGCCGAGGTACTTTCGTTCGGGGTATAGGTGGTCAGCACCCTGAATTGCGGGGCACTTTCTAGTACACCGGTCGGGAAAAGTACGGAAAAATTCAATTGAATGCGTCCCCAGTCTACCGCGCGGATGCTGGCCACTTCGGTTTCCATCAAAACACCCTGTACGTTGAATACTAGCTTATCTCCTATACCCACTTCCGCATCCCTTGCGATGTTATCGGAAATGGAAACCGGGATGACGCCTTCCTTATCGGATTCGCCCGGCCAGCTTCCGGCCTCCAAGGTCTCCGATTCGATCAGCGAATCGCGATAGGTCACCCTGAATTCGTGGTTTAATATCCAACGGTTAATAGACGAAGTCGTATCGGCACGAATATCGTTCACGGAGCGGTCCTTGATTTTCTGCATCCTCATCGTCACGATGGGGATATTGTTCAACAGAGGCATTCCTTTTTGGGTGATGCTCGCTGTTGCGGCTTCCTGCTGTTCGGTCTGTACATCCAACAAAATCAGGTTAGGGGTCTGTTCATTGGCCTCCAAGGTCGTTTTTGCCAAAAGGATATCCTTTGAAAAATAAAGTGTGCTGATTAGAAATGTCCCCACTCCGATAGCGAGAATTAGCACCATCGTCTGGTTGTTGGGCCGAAAGAGATTTAAAAGTCCCTGCCGGGCAGTAAAGCCCCAGGAAGTCGGAAAGTGTTTTTTTATCCCTTTCATGAACAGGATCGCGAACCCGCCCAAGAGAGCGAAAACCACCAGGATTCCCGCTGCAAACGATAGGGCGTATTTCCAATTGTCCAACAGCCAATAGGAAAAAAGAAATACGAAAAGGAGAATACCCGTCGCGATCCAGATTTGGGCCTTGCGGGAGTTTTGGGTGGCGTTTTCCTGAATGCGCAGCACTTGCAGTGGCGATACGTACCAAGTGCTCAATAAAGGCGACAGCGCGAACAAAACCGACATAAATACCCCGAGTAGTAGCCCAATGATGATGGGTTGGGCGGACCAGTATATCTCTACATCGAAAGGCAGAAAACCTTGTAGCAACAACGGAAAGGATTGTTGGACCAACAGTCCGATTGAAGTGCCTACCAGGCCGCCCAGTAGTCCCATCCCGGCAATCTGGATCAGGTAAATCAGAAAACTCTGTTTGCGCGAGGCTCCGATACATTTAAGTACGGCGACAGACTGTAGTTTTTCCTTTATGTAGATATGTACCGAGCTGGCGATGCCCACGCAGCCGAGAAGCAGGGCGATAAAGGCTACCAAGTTGAGAAACTTGCCGAAATTTTCGTAGCGTCGGCCCAGACGTTGACCGGTGGAAGTGTGCGTATCGAGATCGGCGTTTTCCATATCCAGCATCGGGTCGACCTCTTCGTCCAAGGCCTCCAGATCTTGGTTGGGTTCGGCTACAAAATAATAATCGTAGCCCACCCGGCTTCCGGTCTGAACGAGTCCCGTATCCTCTATGAAACTATAGGGAATCAATACCGGAGGGGCAACGGAGGTAGAAACGCCCGTGCTTCCGGGAGCGGAAATCAAGGTACCGGCAATGGGTAAGCTGATCTTGCCGATGGAGATGGAGTCGCCCGGTTGCAGACCGAACTGCAGCATCAAGGTGGCATCGACCAGGGCACCGCCCGTGTTCTGATAGTCGTTGGCCGCCGAAGCGGGATTGGTCTCCAGCTCCCCATAGAACGGGTAATTGCCATCAATGCCCTTGACATTGACCAGTTTTGTGTTTCCCGTTTTGCCGAATACGGCCATGGAGGGGAAGCCGACGCTTTTGGCATCCGCCCCGCCAAGGGAATCGATAATCTGCTGCACTCTTTCGTTCGGGGGTTGGTTACTGTCGATAATAAAATCCGCCCCCATCAAAGCTTTCGACTGTAGCGCTATATTATCCTTTAAATTTTCACTGAAAGATTGAATGGAAACCACCGCGGCTATACCTAAAATAATAGAGGCCATGAACAGCACCAAGCGTTTCCCACTGGCTTTGCCGTCACGCCAGGCCATCTTGAACAGCCAGCCGAAGTTCGTTCGGCCCTTGTTTTCGGTGCCTTGATTCTTGCTGTCCCAAACTTTGCGGTCATCGTTCACAGACGTACAGTACTTTCGTTAGCGATGATTTTGCCGCCCTTTAACCGTAGGATACGCTGGTTTCTTTGCGCCAGTTCCAAGTCATGGGAGACGATGACCAAGGTTGTATTCGCTTCTTGGTTCAATTGGAACAGCAGTTCAATGACCCTTTCCCCGGTCTCCCCATCGAGGTTTCCGGTGGGCTCGTCGGCGAACAATATGGATGGATTGCTGGAAAACGCCCGCGCTAGGGCCACACGCTGTTGTTCACCCCCGGAGAGTTGGGATGGATAATGGTCCATTCGGTCTCCCAGGCCTACCTTGCCCAACAAATCCTTACCTGTTTTATCCGGGTTTTTGACCCCTTGTAGTTCCAAGGGTACGATAACGTTCTCCAAAGCGGTCAAGGTGGGCAACAACTGGAAGTTTTGGAAAATAAATCCCACATGACGATTGCGTAACGCGGCCCGTTCATCTTCGCCCAGACTGGCCAAATCGGTGCCACAGAGCTCTACCGTACCGGAATCCGCACTATCGAGTCCGGCGCAGAGTCCCAACAACGTGGTCTTACCACTACCGGAAGGCCCGACAACCGCGAAGGTTTCCCCCTCTTCGATGTCGAAGGTAATATCGTCGAGCACGGTCAGTTGTTTCGATCCGCTCGTGTAGCTCTTCCCCAGATGGCTTACATTTAATATCTTTGCCATGAAATCTTGTTTTTCCTTTATTCCCGCCTATCACAGACCGGTTCAAGATGGAAAAATAGGGAAATGATTTCGATTATCTGACTTGATAGCTATGCAGAACCTCTTAAAGTTTCGTTATTTTTTATTGGTGTTTTTTATCGTCTCCTGTGGCGATTCCACGAAAAAGGAGTCCGGTGCCGAAGCGGTAAAATCTACCGATGTCGTTAGCGAGGCCGAAGCACCGTCGGAAGAAAAGACCATCCTATTTTTTGGGAACAGCCTGACCGCAGGTTACGGTTTGGACACCGAGGAGGCCTTTCCCGCCCTGATTCAAAACCGACTGGACTCCCTAGGCCTTAACTACACCGCCATCAACTCGGGACTTAGCGGTGAAACGACTTCGGGCGGACTCAACCGTTTGAGTTGGGTACTCGATCAAAAAGTGGATGTCTTTGTGCTGGAATTGGGGGCCAATGACGGATTGAGGGGTGTACCCTTGGACGAGACCCGCAAGAACCTTCAGGCCATCATCGATTTGGTGCGTGATAAAAATCCCGATACAAAAATCGTTCTGGCAGGAATGCAGATTCCCCCGAACATGGGCCAGGCCTACACGACGGAATTTAGGCAAATGTTTCCCGAACTGGCCGAAAAGAATAATATTGAACTGATTCCCTTCTTATTGGAGGGTGTGGCCGGAAATCCGGAGCTGAACCAAGATGACGGAATACATCCTACGGCGAAGGGTCAAACAATCGTTGAAGAAAATGTTTGGAAGGTTTTGGAGGATGTTATCGGGGAAGGTTAATTAGCACGGGGCCGCGAATGCCAATTAGGCTCATGTCCGGTACTGCCAGTCGAGTCCATATTCGTTAATGCCGGTCAAGCTTTTTTCTGTCGTTGCCGATTAGGCCCACTTGCGCCATTTTTTTCCTGGGATAAACGAAAGTTCGCGCCGGATGATATTTTCCTTCATTTTATAAAGGATAGCTATTTTTTTGGGATGCATTTCGGGAGCGACCGTTTTAGCCAAGGAAGTGGACGGCACTAATTCGAACATCTGAATGTCGGGTATCCTTATATTAATG
>JBAUIP010000205.1:0-2978 GCA_049683055.1 Pricia sp. | reverse complement strand
GGTTTATCGTTTCCGCTGCTTCGGGACCGATAAGATGGGCACCCACAATCTCTTCGGTACGCTCGTTCAATAAGATTTTATATGCGTACACCGGAGCGTTGACGCGTTTGGCGTTGAACCAATCCGCTACCGAACCCTTTTTTACAGTGACATTCTTATAACGGTCTTTGGCCTCCTCTTCGGAATAACCGACGGAGGCGACGTTCGGTAGGGTAAATACTACCGATGGCACGAAGGGCACATCTAGCTTCTTTTTATTGCCGTTTACAATATTTTCGCCGACCACATAGCCCTGCCGGCCGGATAGCGGTGTCAACGGAAGATTCTGGTCGCTCACATCACCGCAGGCGTAGACGTTTGGATTGCTCTTGCTCTGGAGATAGCCGTTTGTTTCGACACCCTTTTCGTCGAAATCCACATTGCCCTTTTTTAAATCCAATTCCGAAATGGAAGGTATCCGGCCAGCGGTATTGAAAATTAGCCGGGCTTTGAGTTTCTCCGACTTCCCGCCTTTTTTATAGTAGATTTTGAGGTTTTTCTTACCCTTTTCAACGGATTTTACATCTGCCTTGAAAATAAACTTGATACCCATTCTT
This sequence comes from Pricia sp., assembly GCA_049683055.1. Taxonomy (GTDB): domain Bacteria; phylum Bacteroidota; class Bacteroidia; order Flavobacteriales; family Flavobacteriaceae; genus Pricia. The sequence continues at coordinate 2,382 of JBAUIP010000205.1, read as the reverse complement.
TTGGAATACTCCGTCAGCTCTTCTACAATATCGGCGTCGAATGGGGCCAGAGGCCTTTCGGACATATCGATAACCGTAACTTGAGAGCCACCGCGTACGGCCATGTGGGCAAATTCCATTCCTATATAACCGGCACCGACGAAAGCGATACTTTTGGGTAGTTTTTTGAGATTTAAAAAATCATCGCTCTCCTTCAAAAATTTCGATCCATCGAACTTCAACGGTCGCGGTCGGTAACCGGTAGCGATAACGATCTTATCGGCATGTACCGTTTTGCCTTCTACCGCCAAAGTATTTTCATCCAAGAACTTTGGGGATTGGTGATAGAGTTTCATCCCCAGCTTTTCCAAATCGTTCTCCGTCGCTTTCGGCACTGCACCGGTAAATTTCTTTTTAAACTTTTGCAGTTTTTTCCATTTGATCTTAGGCATCTTTTGGAGTCCTTTGCCCTGCAAATGTCTGGTCATTTCCCATGCTTCTGTCGGTCCGAGCAACACCTTTTTAGGGTCGCAGCCCCGATTGGCACATACCCCGCCGTACTCACGGTTATCGGCAATGGCAGTTTTGAGTCCCGCTGCCACACAGGCCTTCGCGGCGGTCTGCCCGGCGATGCCGGTTCCGATGACGAACACGTCAAAGTGCTTGCCTTTCTTATCTTCCTTATTTTTCGATTGTGAATTCATATCAATAGTGTTCAAATTGGTACATACTTTACAAGATGCGACTTTTTTAGGACAACCGTTAGTTCTTTTTGGATTAAAAAGGATGCAATACGTACCGGTTTCTTTGACTTTGACATGTTATCTTTGCGCTTTCAAATTAGGGCCTCATTAAATTGTCACTGTTGACCCATTCTTCGATTTCCCAGTTGTTCGCACAGTCTCCGAAAATCCGGAAACTGCGGGATGCTATTGTTACCAACGGCAGTTCGGGGTCTTCAGATGCGTCCGAGGCCAGTCCCGCAGCGGCGTCTTCCAATCGGCCGAAAATCCGACTGCAAGGTCTGGTAGGGTCTTCTTTGTCGTTTATTTTATCGGATGCTTTTTTACATTCGGATAAGCCTTTCTTACTGATTTTCAACGATAAGGAAGAAGCGGCCTATTATCTGAACGACCTGGAGCAGCTCATCGGTGAAAAGGATGTACTCTTCTATCCCGGTAGCTATCGCCGGCCGTACCAGATCGAGGAAACCGACAATGCCAACGTACTGCTCCGCGCCGAGGTATTGAACCGGATAAATTCCCGTAAAAGGCCAGCGGTCGTCGTCACGTATCCCGATGCGCTTTTCGAAAAGGTGGTGACCCGCCGCGAGTTGGACAAGAATACCCTGAAAATCAAGTTAGACGATTCCCTTTCGTTGGATTTTCTCAACGAGGTGCTCTTCGAGTACAAGTTCAAGCGGGTGGATTTTGTGACCGAACCGGGAGAGTTTTCCGTCCGTGGCGGCATCGTCGATGTGTTTTCCTTTTCCCACGACGAGCCCTATCGTATCGAGTTTTTTGGGGACGAAGTGGAGAGCATTCGCACCTTCGACGTCGAAACCCAGTTGTCTACGGACAAGGTTAAGAAAATCAGCATCATCCCAAATGTCGCCGACAAATACTTGCAGGAAAAGAGAGAAAGCTTTCTGAAGTACATATCCCCTAAAACCATCCTATTTACTAAGAATCCCGATTATATTTTCGACCGCCTGGACGATTTCTTCGGAAAGGCCATCGAGGCTTTCGAGAAACTGTCCCAAGATGTAAAACACGCCGAACCTGCATCCCTTTTTATGGATTCCAAGAGTTTCCGGAAGCAGTTGAAAGCATTTGGAACGATTTCCATGGGAACATCCGAACAGCGGGAAACCTCTAATGCATCCGACGAAGACGAGAACAAAAATCCGGCGAATTCTGTGTCGCATTCCTCGACCGGAACGCATCCTATTACTATATCCTTTAGTACAAAACCCCAACCATCCTTCAACAAAAAGTTCGACCTGCTAATCGAAAACCTCAACGGCTACAAAGAAAAAGGCTACACCAACCACATTTTCTGCGCCAGCAAGCAACAGGCCAAACGCTTTCACGATATCTTCGAGGAAATCGAGGGCGAGGTGCATTACAAGACTACCGTGCTACCTTTATATCAAGGTTTTATCGATGACGACCTGAAAATTGTTTGCTATACCGACCACCAGATTTTTGAGCGATACCATAAATTCTACCTAAAGAACGGCTACGCCAAAAAACAGGCCATTACGCTCAAGGAACTCAACAAACTGGAAATCGGGGATTATGTGACCCATATCGACCATGGTATCGGCAAGTTTGGCGGGCTGCAAAAAATCGATGTGCAGGGCAGTATGCAGGAGGCTATCAAGCTGATGTACGGCGAGCG
>JBAUIP010000204.1:0-3771 GCA_049683055.1 Pricia sp. | reverse complement strand
ACCCAGTGATCTATTCGGCAGTAAATCTGTAGGTACACTTTCAGGATTTGCCGGTACGGCCGCGAAGTTGGGCGCTGCCGGACTTACTTCATTGGTTCCTTGGCTTACCTCAGGCGGTAATTATACGCCGGCCTTTGTAATCGGTGCTGCCTTAGCCGTAATAACCATGGCGAGTGTATGGGTATTGATTCCGAGAATAGAACCGCTTAAAAGCAAAATTTAAATTGAACTAAAAACAAATTAAAATCAACAAAAAATGAGTGCAAAAGGAAAAGTAGCAGTGATTACCGGAGCTACCGGTGGAATTGGATTCGAAGTAGCCAAAAGATTGGGAAAACATGGATATACCGTGGTATTGAACGGTATTGACGATGATAACGGAGCCAAGAGAATTGAAGAGCTTTCGGCTGACGGAATTACTGCGGAATACTACGGTTTTGATGTCACCGACGAAGAAGCCGTCGATTCGAATATCAAAACTATAGGTGAAAAGTATGGAAAGATAGATGTGCTCGTCAATAATGCGGGCGGACTGGGTGGCCGGTCCAGGTTCGAGGAAATGACAACGGAATTCTATAGATCGGTGATGGCCCTCAACCTTGACTCCGTGTTTTTCGCCTCGAGGGCGGCGATACCTTTTCTAAAAAAAGGGGAGAATGCTTCCATCATCAACTACACCTCCATTGCCGGGTGGAATGCCGGTGGACCCGGAGCTGGAATCTACGGGACCTCAAAAGCGGGAGTCCATGCCATTACCAGGGCGTTGGCCAAAGACCTCGCCGAAGATGGGATTAGGGTAAATGCTGTATCCCCCGGCACCATCGATACTCCCTTCCATTCACAGATCAAATCGACGAAGCCGGAAGTTTTCGCTTCTTGGAAAAATAACATCCTACTCGGTAGATTGGGTCAGCCCGAAGAAGTAGCTTCCGTAGTCTCATTTTTAGCGGGCAACGATGCGCGTTTCATTACCGCCGAAACCATTCAAATCGGCGGCGGACAAGGGTTGGGAATTTAAATTCAGGTCCCGTCCTTATGGTTTTTTTTTAACAGAAATATATAAAAGATTCCCGCTTCTGCCTGCCGGCAGGCAGGTTTTCTGGAATGACAATAAATTAAGAATTGATGAAAAAAGTAGTCACCTTTGGAGAGATAATGCTCCGATTAGCCCCTCCGGGATTTTTGAGATTTTCACAAGCCAATAATTTTGATGTAATCTACGGTGGTGGCGAGTCCAATGTTGCCGTATCGTTGGCCAACTATGGCGTTCCGGTCGATTTTGTAACCCGCCTTCCGAAAAACGATATCGGCGAATGTGCCCTAATGGAAATGCGAAAGAGGGGCGTCAACACCCAGAACATCATTTTTGGGGGAGACCGTCTCGGCATCTATTTTTTGGAAACGGGTGCCGTTAGCCGTGGAAGCAAGGTCGTTTATGACCGGGCCCATTCCGCCATCTGTGAAATAGAGCCCGGAATGGTCGATTGGAAAAAAGTCTTCGACGGTGCCGGATGGTTCCACTGGACGGGCATCACTCCCGCCATCTCGCAAGGTGCTGCCGATGCCTGCCTCGAAGCGGTAAAAGTGGCGCGGGAAATGGGGGTTACCATTTCTACGGACCTAAATTACCGCGCCAAACTCTGGAACTATGGCGGTGACCGTGAGGTCATCATGACCGAAATCACCTCCTACTGCGACATAATTTTGGGCAATGAGGAAGATGCCGAAAAACACTTCGGAATAAAGCCCGAAGGATTGGATATTACCACCCAGGGCGAGCACGTCAAGGCAGAGGCATTTTTATCCGTTTGTAAACAGATGATGAAAAAGTTTCCGAACGCCAAGAAAGTAATTACCACCTTGAGAGGCTCTATTTCAGCTTCCCACAATACTTGGGCTGGAGTGCTGTATGATGGAGAAACCATGTACAAATCGCCCGAATATCAAATTACCCATATTGTTGACCGGGTAGGCGGTGGCGACTCCTTTATGGGTGGCTTGATCTATGGCTTGTTGAAATATCCTGAAGACGACCAAAATGCCCTCGACTTTGCGGTCGCCGCCTCATGCCTCAAGCATACCATCATGGGAGATGCCAATTTGGTATCCGTATCGGAAGTTGACAAACTAATGGGTGGCGATGCCTCGGGGAGGGTCGCTAGATAATACTTAAAACCACAGAAAATGTCCGACCAGAAATCCATCCTAATTCTTTGCGGCGGCGGTCCAGCACCGGGAATCAACGCAGTTATCAGCACCGTAGCCAAGATTTTCCTTAAGGATGGCTATAGGGTACTCGGATTACACGAGGGATTCAAAGGGATTTTTTCCGAAAATCCACAAATAAAGGAATTCGATTTCCCCCATGCCGATCGCATTTTTAGTAGAGGCGGGTCCACCCTCATTATGAGTAGGTTCAAACCCGGGGACGAAAAATTGAATACCAAGCTCTTCTCCGAAAACAATGTAAAACTTTTAGTCAGTATCGGTGGGGATGATACCGCTTCTACCGCCAATAGGATTACGGGATATCTGGCAAAAGAAAATATTTCCATCTCGAACATCCACGTTCCAAAGACCATCGATAACGACCTGCCGTTGCCCGATAGAAATCCGACGTTTGGATTCCACAGCGCCAAGGACGAGGGCGTCCGCATCGGCAATACCACCTACGAAGATGCCCGTACCAGCCGGAATTGGTTTGTGATGTCCACTATGGGCAGATCGGCCGGACATTTGGCCTTCGGTATCGCCGCGAGCTGTCATTTTCCGATGATGGTCATTCCCGAAATGTTCGATAAGACCAATATTACCTTCGATAAAGTGGTGCGCTTGGTGATTTCTTCGATGGTCAAACGTAAAATCCAAAATATAAACTATGGGGTGGCCCTGATCAGCGAAGGCGTCTTTCACAACATGCGGGAATCCGAACTGGATAAGTGCGGTATTAATTTTACCTACGACGACCATGGCCATCCCGAACTGGGCAACGTGAGCAAGGCGCATATTTTCAATATGCTCGTACAGCAAAGGCTAAAGGAGCTGGGTATCGTCATCAAGAGCAGACCGGTGGAACTGGGGTATGAATTGCGTTGTTGTAGGCCCATCGGTTTTGACCTGACCTTATGTACGCTCTTGGGCATCGGCGTGAAAAAGCTTTTCGATGAAGAAAAAAGTGGTTGTATGGTAACCGCCAATTCAAGGGGCGAGGTGACGCCGCTCTACTTATCCGATATCCAGGACGAACATGGTAAAATAGCACCTCGTTTGGTGGAAATCGATTCTGAAATCGTGAAGCTTTGCTTTCAGAACCTATACTATTTGGAGAAAAGCGATTATGAATCCGCCAAGGCATTTCTTACAGATCCATCGGAATACGACTTTGATAAAATATTGAACAAGGAGTAACGCAACGCAGTTTTTCGCCAAAGCTTATTCCGAGCATCCTCGAAATAGAGGTCACCTGCGTGGACATCAAAACTGTTCAGTAAGCAGATATTGGCCGATAAGGATTACAACGGATCGGAAAAACCGTCGGGAAACCTTGCATACGATTGAAAATTTGAGCAACTAAATCAATGGACGAGCCCGCTAAGACTTCATTCCTGAAAAAAATACTCGCAGGAGTATTGGCGTTCGGACCAGGAATCTTCGCCATCGGCTATACCATTGGTACGGGCAGCGTAACCTCGATGATCGTTGCGGGCAGCACCTATGGCATGCAGTTGCTGTGGGTTCTGCTGTTGAGCTGTATTTTCTCCGGTATCCTTA
>JBAUIP010000203.1:0-9205 GCA_049683055.1 Pricia sp. | reverse complement strand
TGCCAATACGGCGGAATTCCAAGTGGAAAAGGCCAAAGTCAAGGCTATCCTCAAAAAGGATAAGTTCAATGAACTAATGAAAATGAATACCAGCTTCGGAAGGGCCACCATCACCTATTTGGGCGATGATGATGCCATCGACGAGGTGGTCATTTATGGAGATAGCGATGACAAAGGCTTTATGCTGGTTCGAATCTTGGGCGATAACATGAACCCGGCCCGAATAGCACAATTTTTTCAAGCTTTGGAGAAGTCCGATTATAAGGGCGAGGGCCTTGGGAAAATCGGGGAGTTTATCAAAGGATAATTTATTTGAAAGAAGCTTGTTCAAAATGAGCATGTTTGAGAGAAGCCTGCTCAAAAGAAATATTTTCAAAATGCGAGACATCTATCAGACCATTATCAGCTTCTTTCTATAATCTCCCATGTGTTTTCGGTCCATAGACCTATTCTGTTTCGGTCCATAAACTTATGGCACTGAGCGGCCAAGTGCCATCATATCCTTACAAGAGTCATGAAATGCAAAAAGCTTCCCAACAAATGCTGGGAAGCTTTTTCCGTTTTCGAAAAGCCAAGGCTAAGAATTTTTCCCGCTCTGCTTTTCGGTATGAATCGTGAGGTCGTTCTTCCCAAAATCCAATGTGCGGATAGGGAACGGTATGTTGAAATCTTTCTCGTCGAAATGTTTTTTAATCAGTTTGATGGCTCTGTGTCTGGCGTCATGCTCCTGCTTAAAGGAAGTACAATCCACCCAAAAACGGACCATAAAGTTAATGGAGCTGTCTCCAAATTCCGTGTAAAAGAATTCGACATCTTCGCCGTCCTTCTGCTCGAAGGCTTCCTTAATAATCTTGACGGTCAAATCTTCGACCTCTTGAAGATTGCTCTCGTAGCCCACACCACAATTGACAAATATCCGGCCCCTTTCCCGTAGGGAATAATTAGTAAACGGACCGTCGACAAATTTGGAGTTGGGTATCACCGTAACGTTGTTCTGGGGCGTTCTTATTACAATGTTACGGAGCGTAATTTCTTCAACAACGCCGGATGCATCGCCGTTCTTGATGAAATCGTTGATTTTAATATCGGGCATAAAGGAAAGTAGAAAACCTCCGACCGTATTGCTCAACGTGCCCTGCAAGGCCAGACCTACCGCCAGACCGAGAACCCCGGCACCGGCCAAAACACTGGTGAGTACCTTGTTGAGGTCCATCACGCCCAAGGCGATAAAGAATCCGATCAACAACACGATAACGAACACCGTTTTCGCGATTATCTGTTGAATGGATACCTGTGCCACACCCTTTAATAAGGTGTTTCTAAAAAGATTGCGTAGTCCCCTGGCGATAAAATAAAATATCACCAAGACGATAATGGCAAGCGCGATATTGGGCAGTTTCAGGATTATAGCGTCGAGCCAACTATCCATTTTATCCCAAAGTTGCCCAATGGCGTCCTGTACAGAAAACTTGTCATCCATGTTGAAAGCGTTATTTTGTTGCTGTGGTAGTTTAATACTTTGAAAAATCAATCGCCAAATATAGCAAAATCCTTGTGCAATTCGATGGCCAAAGGGATGCAAATCGCTAAAATCCAAATTCAAATGCCGGTATAGTTATTCGGAGTTATTGCCTTCAACTCATTTTTAATATCATCGGGCATCTCTAAGGAGTCGATGAATAAGGTAATCGATTTGTGATCTATGACCTCGTTGGTACGGGTCAGTCCTTTCAATGCTTCATAGGGATCAGGGTAGCCTTCCCGCCTCAGCACGGTCTGAATGGCCTCGGCAACCACGGCCCAGTTGTTCTCCAGATCATGTTCCAATTTAGGGCGGTTGAGCACCAATTTACGTAAGCCTTTCAGGGTCGATTGAAATGCAATCAGTGTATGGGCGAAAGGTACTCCCACGTTACGCAAAACAGTGCTATCGGTTAGGTCGCGCTGCAATCGTGATACGGGCAATTTGACGGATAAATGCTCAAATAGGGCATTCGCCAGGCCAAGGTTTCCCTCGGAATTCTCGAAATCGATGGGGTTTACCTTGTGCGGCATAGCCGAAGATCCGACTTCACCCTTTTTGATTTTTTGCTTGAAATAGTCCATGGAAACGTAGGTCCATATATCCCGGTCGAGGTCCAGTACAATGGTATTGATACGTTTCAGGGCATCGAACAGGGCGGCCATATGATCATAGTGCTCGATTTGGGTGGTAGGAAAGGAGTGGTGCAGGCCCAGTGTCGACTGTACGAACTGTTGTCCGAAGTCTCTCCAGTCGATATCGGGGTAAGCTACCTTATGGGCGTTGAAGTTTCCGGTGGCACCTCCGAACTTGGCCGCGGAGGGAATGTCGTCGAGCAGGTCAAACTGCTGATTTAGACGTTCTACGAAAACGGCGATTTCTTTACCGAGGCGGGTAGGGGAGGCCGGTTGTCCGTGGGTCCGTGCCAGCATAGGAACATCGGACCATTCTTCGGACAAATCCCTTAGTTCGTGAACGATTTTATGGAACAGGGGTACGTAAACCTCGTTCATGGCTTCCTTGAGCGAAAGCGGAACCGCAGTGTTGTTTATATCCTGCGAAGTCAGTCCGAAATGGATGAATTCCTTATGCTTTTGGAGTCCGAGTGCGTCAAATGCATCCTTTATAAAATATTCCACTGCCTTGACGTCGTGGTTGGTGGTTTTCTCGATTTCCTTGATCTTTTCGGCATCCGAGGTATTGAAATTCCTGTATATGTCGCGCAAGGTTTCGTAGGATGACGAGTCGAAGGAGGATAGCTGAGGCAGGGGAATCTGACAGAGGGCAATAAAATATTCGATTTCTATCTGCACCCGGTACTTAATCAGGGCCTGGTCGGAAAAAAAGGGGGATAGGGCATCCGTCTTACTGCGGTAACGCCCATCGATAGGAGAGATGGCATTCAGGGTGCTTAAGGCCATAATTCGTATAGGTTGGATTTTTTGAGAAAAAGCAAAGATACCTAATAAATGTTCAATTTCAATTTGGGCATAAGTACCGAATTCCCCATTCCAAAGTCCAAAGCTACGCGTTTCGCCTTGTGCCGGTTCATAGGCGGAATGTCTCGGCCCATGGGCCTTTAGATATCGTTTCGGAAGCTTATTCTATGGTAATCGACTTGCTAAAAGTTTGACATACAGCGAAATATCCTAGGGCAAAATTGTTTCGGTCGTCAACATTATCGAAACTATCGATATTATCAATGTTGGTGACATTGATGATGTTTCCGCGAACGGTGGCGGAGGGAGTTTGAAAGGGTCCCTGGTCCCCACCGGCCTGTACAATCAATTGGTTCATATAATTATAGAACGATTCGGTCACTCCCAGAAGTTCGATATCAATAATTCGACCCGATTCGACGCCTTCGTCGTAGAAGTAAGAAAACTCAAAGGTTTGGCCTTGGTAGAATTCATCCTCGGTAACGAGATATTCCCCAAAATCAAAGTCGAAAAGGTAGTAATCATCCCGGTCGGCGTCATCGGTAAACGATACCAACACCTCGGTCTCGTCCCCTGTGAACAAATTACCTTCGCCCTGCATCAAAGTATCTATGGGCACGGCCGGTGCATATTCGGTGAATGCTACATAGCGACTTCCTTCGTAAGTAATTACTAACTGCAAGGTACCCTCGGTAAAAAAACCGGTTCCGTTCAATCCTTCATAACGTCCCGGTTCGGTTTCCGTCAATACCATGAAATTGGAATCCAACGCTCCCATGGGCTCATAATCCTCATTTTGGATGATAATCTGTTCCAGCTCGGCCGTTTCGGTATCCCCGAAAAAAGAGCTGGTCAAACTTACGTTGACCACAGCGGTAGTAAGCGCCTCATCTTCGTCTATGCGTATCAGGGCATCAACGCTCAGCCGCGGCGGTTCGGATGGGGCATCGACGTCGATAACGTCTTCGCAGCCCGATAGCAGAAGGATACCGCCTAGTATGAACAGAGGGATAACGCGGATAATCGAAAGTGGATTTCGTTTCATAACCTCAAAATTTAAAGTTATAGGTGACTGCGGGAACGATACCGAAAATCGAGGTCCGTACGGCTTCGTTGACCCCGGTATCCTGATTGCGGCGAAAATTGATGGAGGCCGCATTTCTGCGGTTGTAGAGGTTGTAGATGCTGAACACCCATTCGCCCTTAAAATTTCGATTGGCGTTCTTTTTCGGGGTGAGGGTCGCCGCGACGTCGATGCGATGATAATCGGGTAGGCGCTGCTGGTTCCGAAGGCCGTAGTAAGGTACGGTCAGCTCTTGAAATTCGAATTGCCCGATAGGGTAATTGGTCGGTTGCCCGGTCTGGTACACGAAATTCGTGTTGAAACTCCATTTTTTGTTCAGCTCGTAGCTGCCGTACAGTGAAATATCGTGGGTTTTATCATAGGGCGTGCTGTACCACTCCCCAAAATTGATTCCTGTTTCCCTGTTCGAACGTCCGTTGTCAACTTTGGGCACCCGCCCTGGTGTACGCTGTTCCGATCGTGACAGGGTGTAGGCCAGCCATCCCTGAAACCTGCCCTCGTTTTTGCGCAGTAGCAGTTCCAGCCCGTAGGCTCTGGCCTCCCCGTTCAAAATGACCTGTTCGATGGCGTCATTTGCAATGAGGTTCGCACCGTCGATATAATCGATCCGGTTTTGGATATCCTTATAAAAAACTTCGGTCTCGAAGGAGTAGTTCCCATTTTTGATGTCCCTGAAATAGCCTAGGGCGTATTGGTCCAATAACTGGGGTTCGATGAAGGGACCGCTCGGAGTCCATACATCCAAGGGAGTAGGGGAGCTGGTGTTCGAGAGTAGATGGAGGTATTGTGCCAACCGGGTGTAGCTTGCCTTGATGGAGTTGTCGTCGTTCAGGATGTAGGCCAGGGAGATTCTTGGCTCAAGATTGTTGAAGGTCGCCAAACTTCCGCCCCGCCCAGGTTGGGTAGTTGCTATGGGTTCGGCCTCTTGATATACCAGCAGAAACGGGTCGAAGTTCACGGGATCATTGTTCTCGTACACATTGATTTCATCTTGCCCCAATCGGATAAAGTTGCTGAAACGCAGGCCATAGTTCAGGCTGAGTTTAGGAGTGATATCGTGCTCGATGTCAACGTATGCCGCAAATTCATTTGCATATTTTTGGATGAGCTGCTCTTCGAGAATGCCCGAATCCTCACTGCTTGGCTCGATTTTACCGGGATTGAAGCGGTAATAGATATTGTTGATGCCGTAGTTTATCTGAAGTTTGTCATTCAAGTAATGCTTGAGGTCGTATTTCAAATTAAAATTCTGGATGCCCGAATTCCAGTTGAATCCTACAAAATCCAGTTTTAATCCATAGTAATAATCGGAATAGATTAAAGACAGGTTGGAAAACAGTTTTTCGGAAAACAGATGGTTCCACCTAAAATTGACGACGGAATTGCCATAGGTGTTCACGAAAACATCATTGATACTGAAGACATCCCGACCGAAATATCCAGATAAAAATAGGCTGTTCCGGTCGTTGAGATTGTAATTGATTTTGGTATTCAGGTCGTAGAAATAAGCCTTGTTGTCCACATCAAAAAGGGGAAGAAAAAGATGGGCGTACGAAGAGCGTCCGCCGACCAAAAAGGCCGCCTTGTCCTTAGCGATGGGGCCTTCTACCAAAAGCCTGCTGGCCACCAGTCCGATACCCCCGTTGATCTTGAGCTCTTTGCTATTGCCCTCTTTCTGGAAAATATCGAGCACGGAGGACACCCGGCCACCGTATCTAGCGGGGATTCCGCCCTTATAGAGCTTGATGTCTTTAATGGCATCGGGATTAAAGACGGAAAAAAATCCGAACAGATGGGAAGAGTTGAAAATTATCGCCTCATCGAGCAGGATCAGGTTTTGGTCCACAGCACCGCCGCGTACGTTGAAGCCGGATGCCCCTTCGCCCGCGTTGGTGACCCCGGGTAAAAGTAGGATGGATTTGATTACGTCGGCCTCTCCCAGAATAACGGGTATTTTCTTGATGGTCTCCACGGAAAGCGTGTTGACACTCATCTGGGGCTTACGGATGTCCAGTTTCTCGATATCATCGGTCACCACGACCTCTTCGAGCTCCTCGGCCGCCTCCTCCATCTTAATGTTGAACTTTAGGTTCTGGGATAGCGAAATGGGCTGTGAAACATCTTGAAAGCCAAGGTAGCTGACCTGCAGGGTGTATTCGCCCTCGGGAAGGGTGATGGAATAAAATCCGTATTCGTTCGTAGTCACCCCGGTCCTCAGTTCCGGAACGGCGACGGTGACGCCGATGAGGGTCTCGTTACTGGCGGCCTCGGATATCGTTCCGCTAATGGTGTATTTTTCTTGTGGAAAGGCTAACAGGCCAATGAATAGAAAACTAAAAAGAAAGACCTTCTTCGCGAGGTTCATCAAAAATGGGTTTACGAAACTATGTAGCCTGTCGTAAATGTAGACAGAAAATGAACCGTAGCGGTGACCTTAACAATTATTTAAAGCGGGCAACAGGCATTTTTAAGTGGGGCAGGGAACATCCTAGAAAAAAATGCCATTCGCATAAAAGCCAATGCAAGATTAACCTTTCAGTCCGCTCTGTCTAAATCAACCGATTCTCAGATTTTCTCAAGAATAGCGTTCAGCGTGCTGCTAGGCCTCATAGCCTCGGCCACCATTTTCGGGTCGGGCAAGTAATACCCCCCGATTTTTTGTGGACTGCCCTGAGCGTCGATCAGCTCGCCAGTGATTTTCCCCTCGTTCTCCTTCAAGGATTCGTAGACCTTCGAAAAAGTGGACTTTAATTCCGCATTTTTATCTTGCTCCGACAAGGCTTCCGCCCAATAGAGTGCCAGATAAAAATGGCTTCCGCGGGTATCGAGCTCGTTGACCTTGCGTGATGGGGACTTATCGTTGATCAGGAATTTTTCCGTAGCCGTATCCAATGCATCCCCTAGTACGCGGGCTTTTTCGTTTTCGTATTTCTCCCCGTAGAAATCCAGGGAAACGCCCAATGCCAGATACTCGCCAAGGGAATCCCAACGTAGGTGTCCTTCTTCAAGAAATTGCTCGACGTGTTTCGGTGCAGATCCGCCAGCACCCGTTTCAAAAAGTCCACCTCCTTGCATTAAAGGTACTATGGATAGCATCTTTGCGCTGGTGCCCACTTCCAAAATTGGAAAGAGATCGGTCAGATAATCGCGTAACACGTTGCCGGATACGGAAATAGTGTCCTTTCCTTCTTTCATTCTTTGAAGCGTGAATTTGGTCGCTTCGAAAGGGGACATGATACGAATGTCGAGTCCTTCGGCATCATGCTCCGGCAGATAGGCTTCCACCTTTTCAATCAACTGTGCGTCGTGCGCCCGGTTTTTATCCAACCAAAAAATCGTCGGGACGCCGGTCGCCCTAGCACGGGAAACGGCCAATTTTACCCAATCCCTGATAGGCGCATCCTTTACTTGGCACATTCTCCAGATATCCCCATTATTCACGGTATGCTCGAAAAGCAACTCTCCGGAACCAATGTCGGTCACCCTCACCTTTCCTGATGCCGAAATTTCGAATGTTTTGTCGTGAGAGCCGTATTCCTCGGCTTTCTTTGCCATCAGGCCCACATTGGGAACAGTTCCCATGGTAGTTGGGTCGAAAGCCCCATGTTTCTTACAAAAATCAATTGTGGCGGAATAAACGTCGGCATAGCTGCTATCGGGAATGACGGCCTTGGTATCTTGCGTGTTTCCCTCGGCGTTCCACATCTGGCCGGAATTGCGAATCATGGCCGGCATCGATGCGTCAATAATCACATCACTGGGTACATGCAGGTTCGTAATGCCTTTGTCGGAATTTACCATCGCCAAATCGGGACCTTCGGATATTGCCTTCTCGATATCACTTTCAATTTCTTGACGCTTATCGTCGGGCAGTTCGGAAATTTTTCGGTGTAAGTTTTCGAGCCCGTCGTTAGCGCTGATTCCCAGTTCTTTGAAGGTGCTCTCATGCTTTTTGAAGACATCGGCGAAAAACACCTCTACGGCATGTCCGAAAATAATCGGGTCGGATACCTTCATCATGGTAGCCTTCAAATGCAACGAAAGAAGTACGTCTTTTGCTTTCGCATCTTTCACCTGCTTCCTCAAGAAGTCCATTAAAGCTTCCTTTTGAAGTACAGTAGCATCGATAATCTCGCCTTCGAGCAAATCGATTTTTTCTTTGAGCAGTATGGTTTCACCTTGGTCGGGTTCCAGTTCGATCTTGACCGTGGTCGCCTGATCGATAGTACGCGATTTTTCGTTGGCCTTAAAGTCCCCATGCTCCATTGTGGCGACGTGGGTTTTGGAGTCGGAACTCCATTCGCCCATGGAATGCGGATTCTGCTTGGCGTAGTTTTTCACTGCCCGGGGCGCCCTACGATCGGAATTTCCTTCGCGAAGGACCGGATTGACGGCACTTCCCTTAATCTTATCGTATCTGGACTTAATCTCCTTTTCCTTGTCGGTCTTGGGTTCGTCTACATAATCGGGTAGGGCATATCCCTTTTTCTGCAATTCTTGAATAGCTTCCTTTAATTGGGGTATCGAAGCACTGATGTTGGGCAATTTGATGATATTGGCCTCAGGTGTTTTGGCCAGTTCGCCCAATTCGTTTAGATCATCGGACATTCTTTGTTCTTCTGACAAAAAATCGGGAAAAGCGGCAATGATACGGCCTGCCAGTGAAATATCCTTCGATTCCAGTACGACATCCGCCGTTTTGGCGAAAGCTTTAACGATAGGTAAAAAGGATTGGGTGGCGAAAGCTGGGGCTTCGTCAGTCTTGGTATAGAAAATTTTTGACATGCAGTTCAGGGTTTGCAAACTCGCGCGGAGTTATGTTTTCAAGCGCTGCAAATATAGCATTTTTTCGATGCCTTACAACCGGCTTTCTCAGCTTCCATGTCCCGCGGCCACAATGACAAAAGCCATATCATTGTATAAATACATTGATATGGCTTTTTAGGACATAGTTAGCGAACTTACTTCCCTGTTTAATCAACAGATCGGCGATCCGTGATCGCATTCGCATCACTATTCCGAACGTTTGAAACATCTCTTGTCCTTAAAGTATTGAACCAAGCGACATAATGATGTTTCTTCTCGTTATTTTAATGTTCTTTTTTCTTTTAGCGGGACGGATGTCCGGCAGATACGAATAAGTACATCCATATAGTAGTT
>JBAUIP010000202.1:0-2558 GCA_049683055.1 Pricia sp. | reverse complement strand
GCATTGAACAGTCGAATGTTCGGATTATCGGAGGTAGCCAAAAACGTATCGGACCGGTTGACGGGGGATTTGTCGAAGCCTTTGACCGGCATTTCCATATTGGATTGGCCGGAGCAAAACCAGACTTCCCCAATTAGGATGTTTTTCAGGTGGATTGTAGAACTACCCTCGATGGTAAGGGTTTGTGTTTCAAAGGATGCTCTTGGAGTTTTCAGGTCAACTTTCCATGTACCATTTTTTTCTGTTTTCGTACCAGCAGTTCCGCCCCAACTGGTCTCTATTTTTATTGAGATTCCCGGCGTATCCTTGCCCCGAACGCTGACACTTTCTTCTTGTTGCAAAACCATATTGTCCGCAAAAAAAGAAGGGACTTCCGTTTGGGAAAAGGAAAAGGAAACGACCAGCAGAAAGAGGAACAAGAAATTATGAGTTTGCATCTGTTGGATTTTGTTGTTTTTATGGTTCGAACCGACCTTTTTAAAACGAATTGACCACCAATTCGATTTCGTGCTTTCCGGGAGTCAATCGAATACTGCCAAAAGCGGAGTTCACTTTTTCACCATCCAATTTCATGACCTTATCGGCCGATGCCTCCACTTCGAACTCGGCCACCATGTTAGCGGGAATCTTAATAGTGTAGCGCTGAAGTCTCGAATTGACGTGCTCGTACTTCCCTTCGATCGGACCCCTGATGGTCGGGTATTTGATGCTGGTCTTTTTCAGATCGCCCATCTGTGGTTTGATATGGGCCAACGAGAACCCGGGCGTTGCGGGAGTGATACCCCAAAGTCCGCGTGGGATTATGTTGGCCGGTACCGCACCCCAGGCGTGGTTCCAGTCCGCATTGGGTTTGTACTTCATATCCCAAGCTTCCAAGGTCATGGTAGCCCCGATTCGAATCATATTGTACCAACTGCGGTCGGATTCCGAGGTCAACAGTTCCAAAGCGTAATCAGCTTCCCCGGCATTATAAAGTCCTTCCATCAGATATTGTGATCCGTAAACACTGGCGGCCATACCACGGGACTTGATAAATTCCACGACCGAGGCCTGCCGAGATTCGGGTACGATTCCAAAGGCGAGGGGAAACATATTGGCGTGGATGGATGAGTGGTCAGTGCCTATACCATCGACATAAGCTCCGGTGTTCTTGTCAAAAAGCTGTTCGTTAATCGCTTTTTTTGCCTGTACTGCGCGCAGTTCAAAGTCCTGCTTTTCTTCTTCCTTTCCCAGAACTTCTGCGAACTCGGCCATAATTTTCATGTTTTTGTAGTAAAGACTGTTGATGACGGTGTTATAATCCTTAAAAACAAAACCATCGCGCTCGCCCATTACGTTCGGGTCACCGCCCCAATTAGCAGGAGGCCAGTCCACAATGTCCTTAAGCTCCTCGTCACGATTTCCGAAGCCTAGGTTTTTCATGATTTCTGGAGTTACTTTAGTGGATGTGATCAGGCCATGGTCGCCTTCCAGTTCCATCAAGGTCTTATACTTTAGGTCATCGTAGTATTTTTCGATGAGTTCGGTATTACCGGTGTACATATAATCCGCATAGAACATCAGGGCCACGTGCTGTTGCCATTCCGTGGGCCAGGTCGGCATTTCCATGAAATATTCAATCGTCTGCCGGGCGATGGCATATTCTTGATCGGTTGTGTAATGGCTCAACTGGTTTAAATAGGCATCCGCCTCATAGGGAATACGTTCGCGGTCACCATCCACATAGAGTCCAGCAAAAGTGGTCGCCTTGATAGAATATTTACAGAGTTCCCACACTTGGTTCAAGATGTCGTTGTCGGAACTGAAACTGCTAGCATTTTCTTCCCAATAACTATGGAAGGCCAATTGAGTGAAATCATCGGACTTCACCTCAGCCTGTGCGTTTTCTATTTCCACATAACGGAAAGGCACGAGTACAGGAAAGAAATCCGGCAAGGCTATCGCCTTATTGGGAAGGGTGTTGCGCTCATCGACCTGAACCGGAAGTTGGTAGTTTTTTTGTCCAGGTTTCACTTTGACCTCTATTTCCTGATACCGAATATGGCTTTTTTCGGCAGGTGTTCGGTTGAGCCTGTCGCTTTCCAATTGTTCGCCTACGTGAAAAGTCAGGGCATGCGGTTCTTTCGCCTCGTACGTGAAATCCATCGTGGCGAACGCATCCTTTCCAAAATCGATAAAATAGCTATCACCGCGTTTTTCAAATACCTTGGGCTTAATGCTGTCTATTTGAAAAATATTTGGAGTAGTGAGGGTCTTTTGCTCCCCGGAGGCCATGGAAAAGGATTGCGGTTCGGAATACCGGGACAACCGGTTGTCCTGGTCCCAGATACGGACGCTCCAATAGTACGTTTTTCCTAGCTTGAGATTCTGCCCAGGGTTCGGGTCTTCTCCTGTTTTGGAGTTGGAACCCGATTTCGAGCTTCCCTCCGAATTCGGGTTATTTTCAGACTTCGAGCTTCCATTTGTCTCCGCTGCATCCTCTTTTTCCGAAACTTCCCCGCCGTGTTCGATTCCTGTGGAGGCATCGCTGCGAACCTGCCCGCTATTCCAAACATCGC
>JBAUIP010000201.1:0-5427 GCA_049683055.1 Pricia sp. | reverse complement strand
GTACGGCTCATTGGTGTATTCAAGCACATCGGTGAGCAGATAGTCTTCTTTCATCGGCTGTGGACAATTCTTAGGATAGATACAGGTACTGCCTAAAAACAATAGCTTTTTTACGCCATGTTCATAGCTTTGGTGGATGACGTTGTTCTGAATCATCAAATTGTCGTAAAGAAAATCGCCGCGATAGGTGTTGTTGGCCACGATACCGCCCACCTTGGCGGCGGCAAGGAAAACATATTCCGGTTTTTCGGAGTCAAACAATTCGGACACTGCATTGGTATCGGTCAAGTCCAGCTCGCTGTGGGTGCGGAATATGAAATTATCGTAGCCTTTCGATTCTAGATTTTTCAGGATGGCACTTCCCACAAGACCACGGTGACCGGCAATATAAATTTTGGCGTTCTTATCCATGTACTATTAGATTATTTTTTGGATATCGGCTATTCCTACTCATAATAATTCATCGTTCGGTATCCACCACTTTCGAGGTGTCGGTCTTTTTGCATCAATCGAACGTCACTTTCCATCATATCACTTACAAGGGCCCGCAAATCGTACTCAGGTTTCCATCCCAGTTTAGTGTTGGCCTTTGTAGCATCCCCAATCAATAATTCAACTTCGGTCGGCCTAAAATATTTCGGGTCCACTTCAATGATTTCCCTTCCGATTTCCACTTGATAGTCAGCATTCGAGCAAGATTCTACGTATCCTTTTTCGGCACTGCCTTCGCCTCGGAAACTCAGCGCTATACCTACTTCGGCGAAAGCCATTTTGACAAAATCGCGCACCGCCGTCGTCTCGCCTGTAGCGATGACCCAATCTTCTGGCTCATCGGCCTGCAAGATCATCCACATCATACGCACGTAATCTTTGGCGTGGCCCCAGTCCCTTTTGGCATCAAGGTTACCGAGGTACAGTTTATCCTGAAGACCCAGGGCAATCCGTGCCGCAGCCCTGGTAATTTTTCTTGTAACAAAGGTCTCGCCGCGTATGGGGGATTCATGGTTGAACAAAATGCCATTGCAGGCGAACATGTCGTAAGCTTCTCGATAGTTTATGGTAATCCAATAAGCGTACATTTTGGCTACGGCATACGGACTGCGTGGGTAAAAGGGTGTGGTCTCCGATTGGGGTACCTCTTGCACCTTTCCGTAAAGCTCGGAGGTGGAAGCCTGATAAATGCGTGTTTTTTTCTCGAGACCAAGAAGACGTACCGCGTCCAGAATACGCAGGGTTCCCAGACCATCTGCATTACCGGTATATTCCGGCATTTCGAAGGAGACCTGTACGTGGCTCATTGCCGCAAGGTTATAGATTTCATCTGGCTGTATTTCCTGTATCAACCGGATCAGGTTGGTGCTGTCGGTCATGTCGCCATAGTGCAAAATAAAGTTACGGTTCTCGACATGGGGGTCTTGATAAAGATGATCGATACGATCGGTATTGAACAATGAGGCCCGACGTTTTAGACCATGTACTTCATATCCCTTCTTCAACAGGAACTCGCTCAAATAGGCTCCGTCCTGACCGGTGACACCGGTAATAAACGCTTTTTTCATTTCAAAATAGTTTTATATCGGTTAGCGGCAATGATACGACAAAACAAATGGAACCTTGCGGTGTAAATCCTTGTGAAACTTAATTTTTCGTCCTATTGCAACTAAGCGTGCCAAAACTAAAATAAAGGCTGTGTTAAAATTACCTTAAACGACTTATTTGTTGGCTCGATGAAAATATTAAAACTATTGAAAATTCGGGGTGCACTGCCAAATAGCATCCTTAGGTTGGATTGACGCGTATATTTAAAGAGGTCGATAGATGATAGTTGGATTACTTGAACCGATATTTATGTCTTTGGACGATGTATGGAAGAATTAAATGTTTGAAGAATGGTATATTGTGACCTGAATATGGAACAGGATGCGGCTAGAATGATGGAGGATTTTGAAGTTTTTTCAACCTGAAGCGGGGATTGCCATTAGGGTAAAATTAAAATCACGATTGAAGATGAAGATGTTTTTGATTAGGAACACGTTGATATTTTTTTCGTTGCTTTTGGTTCAAACCATGGCAGGCCAAGTTAAAATAGGGGATAATCCAGAAACCATTGATGTGGCGTCGCTGCTTGAACTGGAAAGTTCTTCGAGGGTCTTGGTATTGTCTAGAGTCTCGAATGCCGAGATGAACGCTATAAACCCATTGAACGGCGCACTTGTCTACAATACGGATGAGAAGTGTATTTTTTACTACGACGACAGCACCTGGATTAATCTCTGCGATGTCAATGATGGTACTGACGGAACGGATGGAACCGATGGTGGTGACGGCGGTGACGGGACGGATGGCGGTGATGGAACCGATGGTGGTGACGGAACCGACGGTGGCGATGGAACCGACGGTGGCGACGGAACCGATGGTGGAGATGGAACCGATGGCGGTGATGGAACAGATGGTGGTGACGGAACCGATGGTGGTGACGGAACTGACAGTGGTGGAGACGGAGGCGAAGGGAATCCCGGCGCGGTCTTTTTTGCCAGCACAGACGGTACCCCAATAGGAGATGCCGAAAACTTAATCTGGAACAATACCGACAAAAGATTGGGTATCGGCACAAATGACCCGGACAACGAATTGGAAGTGGTCGGTATCATCAAATCTAGTAGAATCAGTAATTCGCGCGGTACGGCCGCCTTTCCATCCTATCATTTCACCGGAAGCTTTAATTCGGGCATGTGGTCACCCTCGCCGGGGGATATGTCACTGGCCTCTGAGGGCCAAGAAGTGGTACGCATCGTTGACGGTTCAAGAGTGGGTATCATGGTAACAGATCCACAAGCTACCTTGCATGTTGGTGGTGATTTGCGGGTCGACGGCGCGATAATCGAAGCCGGAGCGAAACGTAGTAAAAATGACAATCGAGGAAAGGCGATTCGCAGGGTTGCAACTCCAACTGTTACAATTACAAATGCAGACCATACCCTAATCGTCGAAGGTATGGTAACAGCGTTACAACTTCCGGTCGCCAGTCCGGATAATAAGGGTCTCATCTTTATTGTAAAAGACCAGGGCGGTCAACCTACCCGTTTCGATATCCCTTATCGAAACCTTGCCAACGAGCCATCGTACACCACACAAGAGCAGGGTGTACTTTGGCTTCAAAGTGATGGTACCGAATGGCAGCAGATCGATTGAGTCCGGTTCAAATCGGATTGAACGATGCAATGTTCGCATAAATAAGGAATATTGCAGAAATATCATCCGACTTTAATATTTTACCTTACTTTGCCAACCGTGAAAATCCTCGCTGAAAAAGAGTCCGCATTTTGAAGGCCATCCCTAAGAAAAAAGTGATTGTAGTGGACCTTTCGGTCAAAAAGACCAGTCCCGCGGGAAGCTGTGTGCTCTCCGAACTACTAGGTTTGGCCAAACTTTTTGATATTCATCTCTTTACTACGGAATTTGATAAGCACTTAGAAGAACACGTTTCCGTGCATCGGATTACAGCGATGCGGTTTCCTTTACTATTGCGTTACATCCTTTTCAAAAGGCAAGTCAACAAGAAAATAGCGGTGTTCCTGAAGAAGAACAACGATGTTGCCGTAATCCAAACTACCCAAGGCCAATATGATCAAAGTGACATTGCATACGCACATTTTTGCCATAAAGCCTATCTTCAACAGCATTACGGACAAAGTACGGCCAAGGGCCTGACCCGAGTCATACGAAAGCTGGGCCATACCTTTAATGCCAGGCAAGAGAAAAAGGCCTTTCAAAATTCAAAAGTCATCGTGGTACCATCTAAAGGATTGGGCAAGGAAATCAGTACGGCCTACCCTTCAGAGGGCAATAAGGTAAGGGTTATCCCCAACCCAATAAATCTCGATCATTTCGCCCGACCAATCAACTTTGATCGTAAAGCGGAAAGGAACAAACACGAAATCGGTGAAGACGAAATCGTAGTGGCATTTGTTGCTTTGGGTGATTTTGCCCGTAAAGGACTGCCATTGCTATTAGAAGGCCTCAAAGAAGAAAATCTGGGAAAATCACTTTTTCGACTTTTGGTCATCGGCGGAAACTCCAGAGAAATAGGTACCTACAAAAAAATGGCCACGGAACAGGGTCTAGGTGAAAAAGTCACCTTCAAGGGGATGCAATCCGATGTGCGCCCCTTTTTATGGTCAAGCGATCTATTTGCCCTGCCCTCTTCATACGAGACCTTTTCTTTGGTCAGTGCGCAGGCTGCTGCGGCCGGGCTCCCTATACTGGTTACTCCCTTACACGGAGTTGAAGACTATATCGACCACGGATACAATGGTTGGCTGGTCAATCGGAATTCAAAATCTATCGGAGCTGTTCTCCAACAAATATCCAATGGGGAGTACGATCTTAAGCAAATGGGAGAAAGAGCCAAAATGTCGATCCGCCCTTATAAAGAAGAAAATTTCCGTGATAAATGGCGTGAGCTTTATGCATCGCTAGTTTAACAACAGAGGTGTGTTCAACGAAGATTTGACCGAAACCGAATATCCATTTTCGACCAAGGTCAATACCAATCGATAACTCTGATGATTTTTCGGCAGTATAAAAGAAATTGAAGGGCCGTTGCCCAGCTTCTTAATCGCTGTAATGTTCTCGAATTCATCACTGCGCACCAATGACCACTCCAAACTGTAATTGTCATTGTCCTCAATATAGGTCCATGTGCTATCTATATTCTCCAGGGCTCGAAAGGTGGCCGTCCGATTGGGTAGCATGGGTTGGGCCGGGCGTAATATTTTGATTTCAGGAAATTCTATGTTTTTCTGTGTATCGCCCCAGGCATTTCTTACCAAAATATAGTCCGGTTTTTTTCTTCCCTCAAAATCCAGAAGACCGTCCAAGGTGATATTATGACTTTCCCACTTATTCTGCCAATTGGCCAAAATCACGGGGGTTTTGGAAAATTTATTCCTATGATCGTGGAATGTAGTCGCTTCTATTTCACTGATAATGTATTGAACCTCGTTGGCTTCCGCAAAACCTAAAAAATCTTCCAAAAAGTAATCATCCTTTACAATCAGGTCGATGCCATCGAGAGCAATATTCATCTCTTCGACTTGGCTTACCTGATCGGTAGTCCATTGTGACAGCCTAACATCTTTAGTAATCCATCGGCGCGAATCTATTTGACGGATACCATTGATGAGCTCAGCCATCCAAACCAGATAGGCCTTTCTTTGCAGCTCTACTTCTGCATAATTACTGGAAAGACCTAGATTAGTCCATATATCGTTCGCAATATTCCACCCGATTATATTTTCCTCGGACTTCAGTTTTTTCACGTCTTTCAAGATTTGGGACTTAAGATTTTCCAAGCCAGTGGTATCCCTTACAAAATCAATAGAACCGGGCACCCAAAAACTATACAGAACGTCGATACCATATTCC
>JBAUIP010000200.1:0-11080 GCA_049683055.1 Pricia sp. | reverse complement strand
TGATTACGGCGGGCAACAATCCCGATAATCCCACTCGCTACAACCAAAAAGTCTACATTCCCGAATCCGACTTCTTACGGAACGGTTGCAACAACAATGCCGATGCCAATATCAAAATATTGCGTTTTTCGGAAATCCTGTTAATCAACGCTGAGGCGAACAACGAACTGGGCAATACGGCGGCGGCACTTGAAAGCCTGAACAGGGTAAGAAACCGTGCCGGTCTTGATGATCTCGAGATTACCGATCAAAATGCATTGCGCATAGCGATCTGGAACGAAAGACGGGTAGAGCTTGCCATGGAAGGGGATCGCTTTTTAGATCTCGTAAGACAAGGTAGGGCGGCCGAAGTCTTGACCGCCCATGGCACTCAATTTACGGCCGGCACGAACGAACTATTTCCCATTCCGGCCAACCAGATTTCGTTGAGCAACGATATATTGGAACAAAATCCCGGATACTAGAGACCGTTTCGAAATTTGTCTAACGCAACCGAGCGCAAAAAAGGGTCATTACAAAATGATTGAGGTATTCAAAACAGTCTCTAATAGCATGAAGATAGTTGAGTTGAGTTTGAAGTTGGTTTTCATGGCCGTTGTATTGTTGGCAACGGCTTGCAATGGCCAGAAGACCAATACTAAGAAAAATACATCCCCGGAAAACGCTACGGACCAAAATCTTTCCGATGCCGCCTTGATGGATACCGTTCAGCGCCAGACGTTCAACTACTTCTGGGACGGTGCCGAACCGACCTCCGGCCTCGCCCGAGAGCGCATACATACAGATAATGTTTATCCGAACCACGACAAGAATATCATCACCATTGGCGGTTCCGGATTCGGACTGATGGCCATCCTTGTAGGGGTGGAACGCGAATTCATTACTCGAGAACAGGCCCTCGATCGCTACGAGAAAGCCGTTGATTTCTTGGCCAAGGCCGACCGCTTTCACGGGGTCTGGCCGCATTGGCTTACTCCTGATGGCAAAATGACCCCCTTTAGCAAAAAGGACAACGGTGGCGATTTGGTGGAAACTGCGTTTTTGGTGCAGGGACTATTGACCGTAATGGAGTATTTCAAGGATGGCAACGAAAGGGAAAAACAGTTGGCGTCCAAAATCCAGAAACTCTGGGAAGAAGTGGAATGGGATTGGTACACCCAAGGCGAGGATGTACTTTACTGGCACTGGTCCCCCGAGTACGAATGGGAAATGGACTTTCCGGTCGGCGGCTATAATGAAGCCTTGATCATGTACATTTTAGCGGCCGCCTCTCCCACGCATCCCATCAAAAAAGAGGTCTACGAAAAAGGTTGGGCACGCAATGATTCGATTGCGAATGATACTGTTTTCCACGGACTGAATACCGTCCTAGATCACTATGAGAACAACCAAGCTCCCGTAGGTCCGCTTTTTTGGGCCCATTATTCCTACTTGGGACTAAACCCGAACGGACTCACCGATCAATATGGAGATTACGGGAAGCTGAACCGGAACCATGCACTTATCCAGTACAAATACGCCGTTGACAATCCCGAAAACTACGAGGGCTACGGTGAGGACGTTTGGGGCCTGACCTCGAGCTATTCCATGAAAGGGTATGCCGGACATCGGCCCGGTAACGATCTAGGGGTCATTTCCCCGACCGCAGCGCTATCCTCCATGCCCTACACCCCCGAGGAGAGCATGGCGTTTTTGCGGTTTCTATATACCGGGCGCGATAGCTTGATTGGCAAATACGGCCCCTTCGACGCCTTTAGTTTGGAAAATGACTGGTACACGCCGCGCTATCTGGCCATCGACCAAGGGCCGATTCCCGTGATGATCGAAAACCATAGAAGCGGGTTGCTTTGGGAATGGTTTATGAAAAATGGGGATGTAAAATCGGGGTTAGAAAAATTGGGGTTTAAACGTAATGATATTAATACGGACGATTAAAACTTCTCGGTAAAAAGTTGTAAGATAATCTATCGATGAGCGGCCGTAGAAAGCATAGACACCGTGATTGAATTTGAAAGGATGACGATATGAAATATTTTAAGATTATTTTACCTACTATGATTCTCCTTTTTCTTGCCTGTTCAGGCGATGATACCTCAGACCCCAACGGTGAAGCCGAAGTCCCGGAGGAGCCAACGGAAATGGCACCTGAGGAGGAAGAGGGGGAAGAAGAGGAGGAAATGGCCGCCATCAGCGACGAGGAGCTCCTCGACCTGACCCAACGCGAAACCTTCAAATACTTCTGGGATTTTGCCGAAGCCAATTCCGGCGCGGCCCGCGAACGCTACTTGCCCAACGACCCGGGAAACGACCCCAATACGGTCACGATTGGGGGCACCGGCTTTGGTCTCATGGGAATTCTTGTAGGTGTCGAACGAGGTTTTATTACCAGGGATGAAGGTTTGGCAAGGCTCACCCAAATCCTCAACTTTTTGTCATCTGCCAACCGCTTTCGTGGTGCATGGCCGCATTGGCTGGACGGCCGCAACGGTCAAGTCTTACCCTTTAGCGAACTGGACGACGGTGGTGATCTGGTCGAAACCGCCTTTTTGGCCCAGGGCCTCGTTTGTGTTACCGAATATTTTAAGGACGGTTCCGAAACCGAACAGGCCTTGGCCGAACAAGCCGATGCCTTATGGAAAGGGGTGGAGTGGGATTGGTATACTCAAGGCGAGGAGGTGCTCTATTGGCATTGGAGTCCCAATAACGATTTCGCCATCAACCTACAGCTAAAAGGCTACAACGAGGTGCTCATGACCTACGTTATGGCCGCGGCCTCGCCCGATTTTAGCATTGAAAAAAGTGTCTACACCAACGGATGGGCCTCGAACGGGGCCATCGCTTCGGCGACTGCGGCCTATGATATTCCCCTATTGGTCGACCATTCCGGTGACGAGCCTCGAGGCGGACCGCTGTTTTGGGCCCACTATTCCTACCTAGGTCTTAATCCCAACGGACTCACTGATGAATTTGTGGATTACGGAGCGGTCAACGTCAACCATTCCCTCATCAACTACAATTACTGCGTTGAAAACCCGGGCAACTTTGCCGATTACGGGGAAGATTGCTGGGGTCTTACCGCCAGCTACAGCAGAAATGCCGACGGAAGTTTGGGTTATAACGCTCACAGTCCATCCAACGACATCGGGGTGGTTTCGCCCACCGCCGCCATAAGCTCGATTCCTTACACCCCGGATGAATCATTGCGGGCTATGCAGTATTTCTATCAAAATAGGGAGCAACTATTAGGTCCCGCCGGATTCTACGACGCTTTCAGCCCCGAAAACAACTTTTGGGTCGCCGAGGCCTATTTGGCCATCGATCAAGGTCCGCAGCTCATCATGATCGAAAACTACCGGTCCGGACTTCTTTGGGACCTCTTCATGCAAAACGAAGACGTTCAAGCGGGCCTAGATAAACTTGGTTTTAGCTATACCAATTGAAAATATTGGTTAGCCTGTGCTTCTATTTGGTTAATTTGCTATAATTGTAACGAAAATCGTTCACTCAAAGGCAAAGGTATCCGGCCACTATCCGCTTGACTATGTTTTTGTGCCAAAAAACTTTTAATAGACTTTATTTCAATATCGTACTAGCTGAAATCGACCTATCTTGACCTTTTAGTTGCCGCTATCCGGCACGTAATTACCTCTTAGATAAAATCCTATGAATAAACAAATAACAATCCTGATCTGTATTCTTTTCAGTACTTCCGCATGGTTTGCAAGTGCCCAGTCGACCATCCCCGAAGTGGAATCGCTACTGGAAAAAATGACCCTCGAGGAAAAAATCGGACAGCTCAACCTATTGACCCCGGGCGGCGGTGTTGCCACGGGTTCCGTGGTAAGCGAAGATGTAGAGGCCAAGATCAAAGCGGGCGAGGTAGGCGGAATTTTTGGGGTAACCGGTCCCGATAAAGTAAGAAAGGCACAGGAAATTGCGGTCAACAGTTCACGTCTAAAAATTCCCTTACTTATTGGCGCCGACGTCATCCATGGGTACAAGACCACCTTTCCGATTCCCCTAGGCTCCGCTTCGAGCTGGGATATGGACCTGATAAAACAAGCAGCCGGCGTAGCGGCCAAGGAGGCGACCGCCGATGGCATCAACTGGAACTTCTCCCCCATGGTCGATATAGCCCGGGACCCGCGTTGGGGCCGTATCGCCGAAGGTGCCGGGGAGGACCCTTATCTCGGCTCGGCCATCGCGACCGCTATGGTCGAGGGCTATCAGGGCTCCGATTTTTTCCTTCCCCACACCATGTTGGCCTGCGTAAAACACCTCGTACTTTATGGGGCCTCGGAAGCAGGCCGCGATTACAATTCGGTGAGCATGGGCAAGGTCAAGATGTTCAACCAATACCTGCCGCCCTATAAAGCTGCGGTCGATGCGGGCGTGGCCAGTGCCATGACCTCCTTTAACGATATTGACGGTATTCCCGCTTCCGCCAATAAGTGGATGATTACCGATCTGCTTCGCGGGCGTTGGGGGTTCGACGGATTTGTAACCTCCGATTATACCTCGGTCAACGAAATGATAGCCCATGGGATGGGGGATTTGCAGGCCGTTTCAGCCCAGGCTTTGAAAGCGGGACTCGATATGGACATGGTCGGGGAAGGGTTCCTGACGACTCTTGGTAAGTCGGTGAAAGAAGGCAAGGTCACCGAAGCCGAAATCACGGAAGCCTGTCGGAGGATACTGACGGCCAAACACCAGCTGGGCCTTTTGGAAGATCCGTTCCGGTATTCCGATGAAACACGGCCTGAAAAGGATATCCTGACCGATGAAAACAGATCCTTGGCCCGCAAGCTGGCGGCCCGAAGCTTTGTTCTGCTTAAAAAACACGATAACATCCTTCCCCTGAAAAAAACGGCAAAAATCGCGTTGGTAGGTCCTTTGGCCGACAGCCGCAACAACATGCTTGGCACCTGGGCGCCCACCGGAGAGCATAAGTTCGCCGTCACGGTGCGCGAGGGGTTTGAAAATGTCGCTCCCGATGCCACGATTACTTACGCCAAAGGGGCCAATATTTCCAATGATACGGTCATGGCCAAGAACGTCAACGTCTTCGGCCCAAAAATCGAGATCGATGAGCGCTCCTCCGAGACCCTACTGAACGAAGCCCTTGAAGTGGCTAGAGCATCCGACATAGTGGTTGCCGTGGTCGGCGAGGCTTCGGAAATGAGCGGGGAGGCCGCCAGCCGAACGGATATCTCGATTCCCGATGCCCAAAAAAAACTCATCCAAGCCCTGGCAGAAACGGGCAAACCTATGGTTCTGGTACTAATGAGCGGGCGACCCCTCACCATTTCGGAAGAATTTGAGCTTCCGGTCAGCATTCTTCAAGTGTGGCATCCGGGCGTGGAAGCGGGGAATGCCATTGCCGAGGTGGTCTTCGGGGATTACAATCCCTCCGGCAAGCTGACAGCAACATGGCCGCGCAGTACGGGACAAATCCCCATCTATCACAGTATGAAAAACACCGGGCGGCCCGCATCGCCGATAGGAAAGCCGGTCGAATCTGAAGAGTTCCAAAAGTTCAGGTCCAACTACCTTGATGCGCCCAATTCCCCCTTGCTTCCTTTTGGATACGGATTAAGCTATACGGAATTCGAATATTCCGATCTCCGATTGAATGCATCTGAAATCGGTACGGACGAAACCTTGACGGTCAGCGTTTCCTTAAAAAACACCGGTAACTACGATGGCGAACAGGTGGTGCAACTTTATCTCAGGGATGTGGTCCGCAGCGTTACCCCGCCCCAACGGCAGCTAAAAGGTTTTAAAAAAGTTTTTCTAAAAAAGGGAGAGACCAAGACCGTGACCCTGCAACTACAACCGGACGACCTCAAGTTCTATAACAGCGAACTGGACTTTGTGGCCGAACCCGGCGAATTCGAGGTTTTTGTGGGAACGGATTCCAATGCGGACTTAAAGGCAACCTTTCGCTTGAACTAATCGAACCATTTAAGAAACAAGCGATTTTCGGAGTATTGTAGTTTTTAGTTTCCTTTATATCTAATTTTTAGATTTGCATCCCCTTTAACCGCATGCATCATTTTAATTTGAACTTAATGAGTTTAAGATTTCATGGTATCCTTCTTTTGGCAAGCATCACATTTTTGACGACATGCCAATCCGAAAAATCAAACAAAAAAACCGAAACCGGCAGGCCAAACATCCTCTTTATCATGGCCGACGACCATGCGATGCAGGCCATCAGCGCCTACGGGCATCCCATCAGCCAACTGGCTCCTACCCCTAACATCGACCGGATTGCAGAAAATGGGGCGCTGTTCCGTAGGGCTTTCGTCACCAATTCCATCTGCGGGCCTAGCAGGGCGGTCATCCTCACGGGGAAGCATAGCCATATCAACGGTTTCCGCCAAAACGGCGACCGGTTCGACGGAAGCCAACCTACACTGCCCAAGATGCTGAAAGAGACCGGATATCAAACGGCCATTCTAGGTAAATGGCATTTACATGGCCATCCCGAAGGCTTCGACCATTGGAAAATCATCGTGGACCAAGGCAATTATTACAATCCCGATTTTATAGACAATGGCGATACCACGCGTATAGAAGGCTACGCCACCGATATTGTTACCGAGGATGCGCTAGATTGGCTTAAAAACAAGCGAAACGATAGCCTACCTTTCTTTTTGATGGTACAGCACAAGGCACCGCACCGCAATTGGATGCCCGCCCTACGGCATGTGAACCGATACGACTCCGTACAATTTCCCCTGCCGGACACCTATTTTCCGGATTTTGAGAACCAGAAGGCCGCAAAAGAACAACAGCAGACCGTTTATGAGGATATGTACGAGGGTCACGACCTGAAAATTTCAAAGGAATACGGCAGTACCAAATTGGCCGTCAACCCTTGGACCACCGACTTCGAAAGGATGACCCCTGAGCAGCGCAAGGAATGGGACGCAGCCTACTTGCCCGAGAACAACGCTTTTTGGGAAGCCGATCTGCACGGCAGGGAACTCGACGAATACAAGGGCCAGCGGTACCTGCGGGATTATATGGCCACGATTGCCGCTATCGACGAAGGGGTCGGCCAACTATTGGATTATCTGGAAGAACAGGGGCTTGACGAAAATACGTTGGTGGTATACACCTCGGACCAAGGATTTTGGCTCGGAGAAAAAGGATGGTTCGACAAACGTTTTATGTACGAGGAGTCCTTTGGAACGCCCCTCATGATGCAATTACCTGGCACCGTAGAGGCCGGAACGGAAATCGATGCCATGGTGCAGAACCTCGATTTCGCACAGACCTTTCTTGACTTCGCCGGCGTTTCTGGAATGGGCGATAAAATGCAGGGCCAATCTTTCAAGGGACTATTGGACGGCAGCATGGCCGACTCCGATTATAGGAACGTGGTCTACTACCATTATTACGATTTCCCGGCCTTCCACATGGTCAAAAAACACTATGGTATCCGTACCGACCGTTATAAACTGATGCACTTTTACGACGACATCGATACTTGGGAATTTTACGACCTCGAAAAAGACCCTAAAGAACTGACCAACAGCATCGATGACCCATCCTATGCCGGTGTAATCGAAGTAATGCATCAAAAACTCGATAGCGTTCAAAAAGTCTACCAAGTCACGGATAGAGAATTTGAGCAGGCTCCCGAGGAAAAGGTAGAGCAGGCCTATGAAGTTTTTGACCGATTGAGAGGGGAACCTATCGAATAATCCCGGATATTATTCTACATCGCAGCACCTTGATAGACAGACAATTTATCGGTAGGTCTATCGTTGATATTGGCGAACAAGAATTCGGATCGACTACTTAAATTTTGTTTCCTCTCAGCACATTTCGAATTATTGAGGCATCTTTGCAGTTCGGTTCGGAAGCCGAGAAAACGTATTTACCGAACCGAACGACCATTCCGATCATGAGCTTCAAAATCGTCATACTCTCGAGAAACAAAGCATCTGCCCAACAAATCATCGAGGCTTTGGATCCGTCGATACTCATTGAAAAAATTATTGTTGACCCGGGAGCGAACAGAAAGAAAATCTTTATCAAGCGCATCCGAAAAATTGGCATCCTTGCCTTTGTCGGGCAATTACTTTTCCGGTTTGTGGTCATGCCATATTTGAATTCCAGTAGCCGGGACAGAAAGCAAGAACTGTCCGCATCCTATTTAAAGAGCAGACCCACAGAGCCCTTGCCGCCGGTCGAACCTATCGAAAACATCAATTCACCAGAAGGCAGCCGAATGCTCAACGAATTGGCGCCTGATGCCATCGTCGTGGCCACGCGAAGGATTATCTCAAAAGGTACTTTGAATCGGGTGACCGCGCCCTTCATCAACATCCATGACGGTATCGTTCCCAAATACAGAGGACTTTTCGGGGCTTATTGGGCATTAACAGCCGGAGACCGTGCCAATTGTGGCGCAACGGTACATTTTATCGATCAGGGGCTGGATACCGGACCTATTATCGCCCAGTCCAATATTGCCGGCCAACTGACCGCCGAGGACAATTTCACGACCTACCCTATCCATCAGTTTGCCTCTGCCCTGCCCTTGCTTAACAAGGCGTTGCTCGATATGGCACACGACCGGCTTACCACGGTGGAAAGGTCGACCGAGGTCGGAAAAATCAGTTTCGTTCCAACTATTTGGACGTATCTGTCCCATAGAATAGAAAAAGGCATCAAATAAAAAAGCACATGCAGCGTAGGGATACCCCATGGGGAAATCGATTTTTCTTTGATCTGTTCAAGACCGGTTACGTTTCGCCGTGGTACGAACGGCCCATTCGCAACCGGTTGACGGGTGATGTGCTCTTTGATGACCTCGGGGGTACGGATGCCTACGAAGGAAGGAAAGTTTCTGTCAACGGGACTTTGGAGCAAAATGGACTTGAAGAAAACGAACTTTCTTTACGAAAAAAAGATTCCTCGGCGGGAAAGAAAGATTCCTCGGCGGGAAAGACCGATGCATCGGGCATTTTAAAAGGGGTTTCTGTCATCTGGGACATCCCGGAATATCTTGAGGCCAATTTGAAGGACTTGGGGAAGCGCATACAGGTGACCAAAGTTCGCCAGTACAAGGGCTTCTTAATCCATTTGTCCCCTTTCAAAAACCTCGATGGATTTTTGGCCGAACAGCTCAGTTCGCGCAGCCGGAAAAAACTGCGTTCCAAAAAGCGAAAATTGGAGAAGGAGCACGACATTCGCTATGCTTTCTATTTCGGTGGCATCGAAAAAGAGGAGTACCATCGGCTTTTCGATAAATTTTACGGGTTTCTCGAAGAACGCTTCGAGGAAAAACAGGCCGTAAACAACAATCTAGGGAAATGGGAATACTACCGCGAACTGGTCTACCCCATGGTTCTGGAAAAGCGGGCTTCATTATTCGTCATCTACGACGGAGACAAACCGGTTACCATCGGAATGCAGTTTCACCTCTCCCGCGCCGTATTCAGTTTCGTTCAATCGTACGACATTTCTTACTCCGACTACAATATGGGTGATATCAGTACTATGAAGCGGCTGGAATGGTGCTTTGAACAGGGCTTCGATACCTTTGATCTTTCCATGGGCGAGACGGACTATAAAATAAAGTGGTGCAACCATCGGTACGACCTCTACTTCCATATTTTTTACGACCCGAAATCCATTGTCTCAGTTTTGAAAGCGCGGTGGGTCGTTTCAAAACTTAGGTTCAAGCAATATTTACGGGACAAGGATATTCTTGGAAAACTGTTCCGTTTCGACAAGTTCAAATATTGGCTGCGGAATCTGTTTTAAGAAAACTGAGTAATAAACAGACTTTTCCTTAAAACATTTTCAGAATTATGATAACTAATTGTAAGTAAATACTTTGTAAACCCAATATTTGTGGGCATTTGGCGTTATAGTTAAGACAAATTACATATATTTGAAGGTAAATCGTTAGGGCATGGAGAAAAAGTACGTTTCAAGTTTAATCGATAAATTGACCGAAGAAGGCCATAACGACACTGAAATCCTTAGCGAGGTATGGCAACAGCTAAAACATCCTACCTCGGTCCGCGAACCTTCCGTAATCTACAGTAGTCCTAACACAGAAACGAGTCCAGTTATGTTCGACATCATAGATACCCTTAGAAAAGGCTTGCCCTATAAGCAGTTCGAAGCCATGACCAAAGATATTCCGTTAGACCGCGAAGAATGGAAAGAGGTACTGCACCTTTCAAGACGAACCATGACGCGTTATAAAGACGAAAACCGAGTCTTCGAAACCAAATACGCCGAACGTATCTTTGAAATCCGTATGCTCTATGATTTTGGGGTCGAGGTGTTCGGTAATAAAGAAAAATTCCACACTTGGCTCTCCCGAGAGAATGTCGTTCTGGGCAAGGTCGTCCCCAAAACGCTGTTAGACACCACTATTGGTATCGATATTCTCAGAGATCAACTTGGCCGTATCGATTACGGTATTCTGGCATGAGGGTCTTTCGGATCGCCAACAAAAAGTATATTCATTCCCTTTCAGGAATTGGCGCGGAGCGTTTCGGGGGCCGTTGGAACAACAAGGGAACCCGGGTAGTCTACACCGCCGCGTCAAGGGCTTTGGCCATGGCCGAAACTGCCGTACAGCCCAATTTTGATATTCTTCCGGACCGATACCACATCGCCGAAATCGAAGTGCCCGATAATCTTCCCATTTATACTATCAATCTTAAGAGCATTTTTAATGGCGGCGAATGGACCTCGCCGCAGGCCTTGTCCCTTACAAAATCATGGGGCACCTTTGTTTTATCCCGAAAAAAATACCCAGTAATCAAAGCCCCGTCTGTGGTCGTAAGGGGAGATTTTAACTATTTGTTGAATCCGTACCATCCGGATTTCGACCGTATTAAGGTGGTCGATATTGAACCTTTTTTGTTTGATGAGAGGCTGTTTCGGAAGGATTAATGAAGGGTCTGTAGCGATTGTTCGATTCTTGGTTTTCCGGAGCCTACATTTTTTTTTATTTCCCTTTCTTCCTCGCAAACTATGTTATAGGTTGTCTTTGCATCCTTTATTCCCTCCGTTACCTATCTTTGTGAAAATATAACAC
>JBAUIP010000199.1:0-7192 GCA_049683055.1 Pricia sp. | reverse complement strand
CTCGCAGTATCTTTCGCAAAAAGACATTAAGATTGTTGGAGTCCCCAAAAACGTTTCCCAAGCCAAATATACCTCACAATTGCTCGACAAACTTCACGCGGAGCACCCCGAAGGATTAAAAAACACCGCGGTCGTCCTCGGGGATGAAACCCTTCTGAATCCCCTCCTGAATTCTGTTCCCGAAATCTTGGACCGGGTGAACATCACCATGGGATATCCCTTGAACAAAACACCTCTAGCTTCGTTCTTCGACCAGTTGATGGCCCTGTACATTCAACGCAATAAGCAAGGGTGGTTCTATCGGGATTTGCTCGTTTTTTTGGCGCATCCAAGTGTGCATCTATTGCTCAGTGGAACCGTTGTGAAGGTACAATCGAATTCAGCCGACGTATCCTCAGATTTAGCTGGCCACATCACGGCGACCATCAAGAAAAAAAATTGGGCATATGTCAACGCTCAACAACTAGAGGATATTGCGGGGCGAGAACATCCAACAATTTCGTTGTTGTTCCAAAGTCGAACCCCTTCCCCAAAGCATTTTATCAAAAAGGTGCTTGAAATAATCAGCCAGCTCAAAACCAAGCTACAGCAGTCCAATAACGCGATGGACCTAGAATATCTTTACCGCTTCAACGGCCTGTTCAACCAGCTCGACAATCTGGTCGGTCAGCACGATTTTATCACCGACCTCCTGTCACTGCGCAGTCTCTACCGACAGCTATCATCCTTCGAAACCTTGGATTTCCGCGGCGAACCTTTAGAAGGACTCCAAATCATGGGCATGCTCGAAAGCCGCAACCTTGACTTCGAGACAGTTATCATCACCTCGGTCAACGAGGGTGTTCTGCCATCCGGCAAGTCGAACAATTCCTTTATCCCCTTTGACTTGAAAGTCCATTTCGGCCTGCCTACATATAAAGAGAAGGATGCCGTCTATACCTATCACTTTTACCGACTGTTACAGCGGGCCAAGAACGTGTACATTTTATACAGCACCGAACCCGACGACGCCCTCGGAGGCGGCGAACGCAGTCGGCTCATCAATCAACTGCTTACGGATGAAAAACGGCATGACATCGTCCAAATCCACGCCTCCCCGTCAGTAGAACCCATCCCAAAAAAATTGGATAGTATCGAAAAAGATGCCGGGCTGCTCGAACTTATCAAGGCACATGCCGCTAACGGCTTCTCCCCCACTTCCCTGACCAATTACATCAGCAACCCAATAGATTTCTACAAGAGGAATCTTTTGGGCATCGATGATGTGATGGAAGTCGAGGAAACCGTAGCGGCCAACACCTTCGGCACCATTGTCCATGACGTCCTCGAGGATCTGTACCGCCCGTTTCTCGGTGGATACCTGACCGAGGAAGGATTACTTTTGGCCAAAAAAAATATGGAGCTCCGCGTTCGACATCATTTCACAGAAAGCTACGGCGATGGGGATTTTTCTAGAGGAAAAAACCTCATCGCCTTCAACGTCATCGTCAAGTACATCGAGAACTTCTTAACCTTGGAAATCAAGCAAGTCCAGCAACACCAAATCAAAATCCTCGCCCTCGAAGAAAAATTGGAAGTGGACCTTGACATCCCCGAACTCGATTTCCCCGTCCGCCTAAAAGGCAAGTTGGACCGCATCGATGAGGTCGACGGTGTGCTGCGAATTATCGATTATAAAACAGGAAAGGTGGAGAATAAAAACGTTGAGATTGTGGAATGGCAAAGTATTACAGCCAATTACGATTTCAGCAAAGCTTTTCAACTGCTTTGCTACGCCCTCATGTACTATTCCAAAAACCCGATTCCAAAGATGGAAGCCGGCATTTTCTCCTTCAAGAACCAAGGCGCCGGAGTGATGCGGTTTGCGACTAAACCGTCCTCCAGAAGCCGTACAAAGAATTACGATGTTACTCCTGAAATCCATCGCCTCTTCAATAATGAGGCGAAGAACTTGGTTCTGGAGATTTGCAATCTAGCCGTTCCTTTTCAAGAGAATGAAATCTAAGACTGAATACATGACGGGTACTTTTAAAGTCTAGCTTTTACTTTTCTACTTCTTATCCGGTCGACTAGGCCGAACCTCAATCTTGCTAGGCAAGGTCCGCGGATGCATTTTTAGAAGGTCGAGCACCAATTCGCCGATGTCTTCGGGTTGGATTTTCCAATCGTCGGAGCTGTCAGGTTCGTTGCCGGCGAAATGGGTGGCGACGGAGCCGGGCATGATGGTGGAGACCTTGATGTCGTACTTTCGTAAATCTAGCATGGCGGCCTGGGTGAAGCCGACTACACCGAACTTGGTAGCATTGTAGCCCGCGCCAGTGGCGAAGAAGTTGCATCCGGCTAGGCTGGCCAAGGTCATGTAGTATCCTTTCGTTTTTTTGAGGGCTTCGACAGAGGCCTGTAGGGTGTGGAAGACGCCGTTCAGGTTCGTATCAATCATGTCATGCCAATCTTTTTCCGACATTTCGTCTACGGGCGAGAAGTGGCCGACCCCGGCGTTGGCCACAACGACATCCAGCTGGCCCCATTTATCCAAAATTTGTTGCACTGCTTTTTTCTCGTCGCCGTGTTCGGTAACGTCCGATTCTACGGCCAACACTTGGCTATCATCCCCCAGATGTTCGGCCGCTTTTTCGACCGATTTCAAGGTACGGCCGCTAATGGCGACTTTCATTCCGGCTGCGATGAGCTTTTCCGCTACGCCATATCCTATTCCTTTTGAGCCCCCGGTGATGTAGGCAACTTTATCCTTTAAATTTTTCATATTTTACTTTTAGGTGTTTTCGAAGTATATCGATGATTTTTTTGAGTCCCTTTATTTCATTGACAAGATACGCCGCTACCATTGTAATTTTTACTCGTATCGGGCATTGTCTTGGCTCATTCGATAGCCACTTGATCTAACTTTTCCAAACGGGGGCTTTCATTACCCTTCGTGCAAGGTCAGAATCGAAAATTACCAGCCCTCATGACATCTTTTTATCTTTTTCTTGTTTAAGCGGAAATAGTAGCCTATTTTTAAATTTCAATCGATTGTATTTATCAATTTGACATTTTAACGGAACAATGAAGCAAGACGGTCCACTGATACAGGATGATTTTTTGTTGGAAAATAAATACGCGCAATCGCTCTACCATGATTACGCCGCCGAAATGCCCATCATCGATTATCACAACCACCTTCCTCCCAAGGCCTTGGCGGACGACCATAGCTTTGAAAATACTACCCAGGCCTGGATTAACGGCGACCACTACAAATGGCGCGCCATGAGAAATCTCGGTATCAGTGAACGTTTCGTCACGGGGGACGCATCCGACCTGGACAAGTTCAAAAAATGGTCCTACGCGGTTCCCTATACCATGCGGAATCCCTTATACCACTGGACGCATCTAGAACTTTCCCGATACTTCGACATTAACGAATTGCTCAACGAAAAGAATGCGGAATCGGTCTACCGACAGACATCCGAAAAACTCAATACCTCCGATTACAGCTGCCGCAACCTCATCTCAAAAATGAACGTTAAGGTGCTGTGTACCACCGAAGACCCGACCGATACCCTCGAGCATCACGAGAAACTGGCCGAAAGCGATTTTGGCACCAAGGTCAGTACCGCTTTTCGTCCCGACAAGGCCATTCTTATCCAAAGCGATACCTACAACGATTATCTGGATACATTAGCAGCCGTTGCAGACACCTCCATCGATTCCTACAATCAGTTGTGCGACGTCCTTCAAGAAAGGATATCCTTTTTTCACGACCATGGATGCCGGCTCTGTGACCATGGTCTGACCCACGTTCCTGCAGCGGATTTTACCGAAGCGGAAGTGAAATCCATCTTCAAAAAACGACGGGACGGCCAACCGGTTTCGGAGGATGAGGCGAACAAGTTCCAAAGTGCCCTGCTGCTGTTTCTCTGCGAGGAATACCATAGCCGCGGATGGGTGCAGCAATTCCACCTTGGTGCCCTGCGCAACAACAACAGCCGAATGCTCGACCAACTGGGTCCGGATACGGGATGGGATTCCATCGGCGATTACCAGCAGGCCGAAAGCCTATCCAAATTTTTGGATACCTTGGACGGGAAGGACAAGCTGACCAAGACCATCCTCTATAATGTCAATCCGACTTTCAACGCCGTCATGGCCACGATGATCGGTAATTTCAATGACGGCAGCATCAAAGGGAAAGTGCAATGGGGCTCCGGATGGTGGTTTCTCGATCAAAAGGATGGGATGGAAGCGCAGATGAACACCCTCTCGAATATGGGATTGATCAGTTGCTTTATCGGGATGCTGACGGATTCCAGAAGTTTTTTATCTTTCCCAAGGCATGAATATTTCCGCCGTATTTTGTGTAACCTTTTCGGGAAGGATATCGAGAACGGTGAACTGCCGAACGATCAGCAATGGATTGGGAACATGATACAGGACATCTGTTACAATAATGCAAAGGAGTATTTTGATTTTTGAGGGATGGAGACGAAAGACCGTTAATATGACAAAACTTCATTTGAAATATATAGCCTGTTTTCTGATCGTAGTGGGATTCAATTCCTGTAACGAACTAAGCGAGGTACGTACCATTCGTCTGGGCCATGGTCTTGACGTCAGCCACTCCGTTCATAAGGCGATGGTCAAGATGGGCGAGAACCTTGAGGAACTGTCCGGAGGCGAAATGGTGCTGAAAATTTATCCCAGCCAACAATTGGGTACGGAACGCCAGTGCCTTGAGCTGCTGCAAATCGGCAGCTTGGATATGACCAAGGTTTCCGTGGGCACCTTAGAAAATTTTGCACCGAAAATGAGGGTATTGGGACTCCCATTCCTGTTCCGCGACCGCCAACACTCCTTCGACGTGCTCGACGGTCCGATCGGACAAAGTCTGCTGAACGAAGGCGAGCAATACTGGCTCAAAGGCCTAGGCTACTACGATGCCGGAAGCCGAAGTTTCTATACCAAAGAACGGCCGATCAACACTCCGGAAGATTTAGCGGGACTCAAAATAAGGGTTATGGAAAGCGTCACGGCCATGAACATGGTCAAAGAACTCGGTGGGTCACCGACCCCTATTTCCTGGGGCGAACTTTATACCGCCCTGCAACAGGGCGTGGTCGACGGCGCCGAAAACAACCCACCCAGCTTCTACCTCTCGCGACATTACGAGGTCTGTAAGTTTTATACCCTGGATGAGCATACCGTACTACCGGACGTACTGCTCGCGGGCACCCATTTGTGGGACCAACTCTCCGAAGAAGAAAAGGGATGGTTGAAGAAAGCGGTGGACAATTCCGTCGGATACCAGCGACAGCTCTGGGCAGAGTCGGAAAACGAGGCCCTCGAGGCAGTGCAAGAGGCCGGGGTCGAAATCATACGGCCAAACAAGGAACTTTTCTCCCAAGAGGTAAACGATATCTATGACAAGTATAAAGATGACGAGGAATTCTATAAAATGATTCAGGATATACGGGCCACCCAATAAAGAACCCGTTTGTTCCATGAATCTAAAAGACTTGGCAATTTTTTTCGAGTCTAGAACCGTAACCGACCTTTTTGAACATGAATTTAAGAAGTACCATTGACAAGATTCTGGCCAACGCCCTAGTCGTCCTTATGGCCGTCATGACCTTGAACGTGCTGTGGCAGGTTTTCAGCCGTTTTCTTCTAGGCTCCCCCAGTTCCTTTACCGACGAACTGGCCCGGTATCTTCTGATCTGGATCGGTATTTTGGGCGCGGCCTACGTGGCGGGGCAAAACCGGCATGTGGCCATCGACGTACTACCCAAACGCTTTAGCGAGAACACCCAAAAACGCCTGCGGCTTATTGTCGATTGGCTCGTCATACTTTTTAGCCTTTGCGCCTTCGTTATCGGTGGGTCCAGGCTCGTTTATATCGTGTACAAGCTAGACCAACATTCTCCGGCGCTTCAGGTGCCTTTATCCTTGGTCTATCTCGTCATACCCATTAGCGGCATTTTGATTATTTACTATAAATTTTCCGATTTCCGAAAACGATAATCCCATGGAATATATCCCGGTCTTAGTATTGGTCATCAGTTTTATTGCCTTATTGGCCATCGGAACCCCCGTTGCCTGGAGCATCGCCATATCATCGGTACTGACCATGCTGGTCAGCATTCCCTTTATGCCCGCGTTCACCACGGTCTCGCAACGAATCGGAACGGGACTCGATAGTTTCGCCCTGCTTGCCATTCCCCTCTTCATTCTTTCGGGTGAATTGATGAATAAAGGCGGAATTGCCCATCGCCTTATCGCCTTTGCCAAGACTCTGGTGGGAGCCTTACCGGGCGGATTGGCCTTGATCAATATTATTTCCGCCATGCTGATGGGCGCCATCGCCGGTTCGGCCATGGCCGCGGCCTCCGCCATGGGAAGCATCATCGGCCCGGAAATGGAAAAAGAAGGATACTCGAAGGAATTCGGTGCGGCCGTAAACATCACGGCGGCCACGACGGGATTGGTCATACCCCCAAGTAATGTGCTTATAGTTTATTCTCTGGCCAGCGGGGGCGCATCAATCGCCGCCCTGTTCTTGGCAGGCTATATTCCCGGTATTTTGACCGGTCTGTTCTTGATGATAGTTGCCTCGGTCTGGGCGAAAAAGAAGGGATTTAAATTAGGGAAACGCAGCTCGCTAGGTGAAATTTTCAGGACGTTTGTCGACGCACTGCCCAGCCTTTTGATGTTGGTCGTGGTCATCGGGGGCATCGTCGCCGGCATCTTTACCGCTACAGAAGCTTCGGCCATAGCCGTGCTCTACAGCCTTTTGCTCGGCCTTTTCTATAAGGAAATAACCTTTCCGAAACTCCCACAGATATTATTGGATTCATCGGCTACCACCGCCATCGTCATGTTGCTTATCGGCACCTCGATCAGTATGTCCTGGGCCCTGTCGTACGAAAACATCCCACAGGAAATCAGCTCCGGACTTTTGGAAATCAGTGACAACCCGATTGTCATTCTTCTGATCATCAACCTGCTGCTGCTCTTCGTAGGCATTTTTATGGATATGACGCCCGCCGTACTCATCTTTACCCCGATATTTTTACCCGTAGTGACAAAATTGGGTATGGATCCAGTTCATTTCGGAATCATCATGGTGCTCAACCTCTGCATCGGCCTCTGCACTCCACCGGTTGGTTCGGTGCTATTTGTCGGGGTCGGTATAGCC
>JBAUIP010000198.1:0-2190 GCA_049683055.1 Pricia sp. | reverse complement strand
GGGCGGACATCTGTTTTTCGAACCATGGGAGAAATCGAATCCATCCAAATAAAAATCCATTTCGACATCCCATTGAACCCTAAACTTCCATTAAAATCCGCAGATATCCAAAAATAAACGAAAATATCGAGATGCACGGTTAAGTTACGCTTAGTTCGTTGGGATTACATATTCTTTTCGGTACTTTTAGCTTTCAAAATTTGGAAGTACATGAAGAAGACAGATAACCAAATGTTGGTGATATTCGGTGCCTCGGGAGACCTGACCGCCCGAAAATTGATTCCCGCCATCTTTAGTTTGGCCCAGGACGGACATTTACCGGAAAATTTCGTGGTGCTCGGTGCGAGCCGTAGCGCGTATTCAGATGAGGAATTCAGGAAAAGCGTGGTGCACGAGAGCAAACATTTGGAGGATAAACTCCGCGAGGGAGGAAAAAAAATGGTGGCGGAATTCGCCGATCGGCTTTTTTACCATGAGCTGAGCAGTGATCAGGATTCCGATTACGGACCACTCAATAAACGTGTAGAGGAACTCAATGAGGAGCACGGATGCGATGGAAATTATATTTTTTACCTCTCCACTCCACCATCCGCTTACGGACCGATTTCCAAAAGCCTTCATGAGCAGGGTCTCACCAAAGAGGATGCCGGTTGGCGACGTTTGATCGTGGAAAAACCGTTCGGATACAGCTTGGAGACCGCTAAAGAATTGAACAAAAGCCTACAACGGTATTTCAAGGAGCGTCAGATTTTTCGTATCGACCATTATTTGGGCAAGGAGACGGTGCAAAACCTATTGGTTACCCGTTTCGCGAACAGTATTTTCGAGCCGTTGTGGAACCGTAATTACATTCACCACGTGGAAATCACCAATGCGGAAAGCGGGGGTGTCGGGAAACGGGCCGGATATTACGATAAATCGGGGGCTCTGCGCGATATGTTCCAGAGCCATTTGATGCAGATCGTCGCCTTTGTAATAATGGAACCGCCCTTGAGTTCGGACTCCGAAGCCATTCGCGACGAAAAGATCAAGGCGCTTAAATCGTTGCGTATTATGACCGATCACAAGGTATTACACCAAAATACCATACGCGCCCAGTATGTTGCTGCGACCATCGATGGCGAAAGGGTCAAGGGATATCGGGAGGAAGAAGGGGTGGACGCGGACTCCAAGACGGAAACCTATGCGGCCCTCAAATTTTTTGTGGACAACTGGCGTTGGGCCGATGTGCCCTTTTATGTCCGTACCGCTAAGAGGATGCCGACGAAGGTGACCGAGGTCGTCATCCATTTTAAGACGCCGCACCATCAGATTTTCAAGGATGCCGGTATGAGCAATAAGGACAATAAACTGATAATTCGGATCCAGCCCGACGAAGGCATTCTAATCAAATTTGGGGTCAAGGTACCCGGACAGGGCTTTAAGGTGGAACGCGCAAATCTGGATTTCTACTACTCCAGCCTGGTCGAAAACCATGTGATGGAAGCTTACGAACGCCTGCTGTTGGACGCCATGCAGGGCGATGCCACCTTGTACGCCCGCGCGGATGAAGTGGAGGCTGCCTGGGCATTTGTCGACCCAATTTTGGATTACTGGAAAAATTCAGATGCCAAGGTGTACGGTTATTCCGCCGGAGTCTGGGGACCGAAAAATGCGGATGAGCTGATCGACGGTATCCATATGTGGCGGAACCCCGGGGAACAGTTGGCGGAGGATCCCGGGTTTTGTGTTATCTGTTAACCCGTAAAACTTAAATCGGATTAGCGATTGCAGCGAGATGTATCAGGTACCCAAGTTACGGGGTAATTTTCAAAATATGATGCGCAACTTGATAATGCGTCCAACGGTGGCATTGTTCTACGGAAAGGAAAAATGACCTAAGTCAAAACTAAACAAAAGCGTCTATTTCGCTTTGGTATAATTATTCATATATGGAATTAAAAATTTCAGGAACCAAACAAAAAACGGCAGAGGATTTTACGGATTGGCTGGTCGGGCTAATCAACTCTAGCGACAGCCTGCACATCGCCCTTTCTGGGGGAAGCACTCCGAAAATCGTGTTCGATGAGCTGGCGGCGCGCGGACTTCCCAAGAGTGAATGGAACAAGGTTCACCTCTATTGGGGCGACGAACGCTGTGTTCCGCCGGACGATTCGGAGAGCAATTATAAGATGACGGTAGAGCATTTAT
>JBAUIP010000197.1:0-11731 GCA_049683055.1 Pricia sp. | reverse complement strand
CACCTCTCCTTGAACTTTGATCAATAAAATCGCATATTATGGTAGCCTTTTGACGGGAACACCATTTTAAAATGCGGTTGCAAATGTACATCTTTCCCGTCCGAAAACACAAAAAAATTACTGTTTTTTTCAACGGTCAATCCTAAAAATCAAATTCCGTATCCATCCCGCGGCAAGCGTTTATCAAGTCGAAGAAATCACTCTTAACAGCACTTCCTACTCCGGATATTCCACCCTCAAATGGTAAATGTTCGTCAGTTTCTGCTTGAGTACCTTTTTTATCTGTTCAATTTCCTGAAAGGTAATATTGGCGTTAACAAACTGATCCGCCGCCATCTGGCCTGCGATGATTTTATCGACAAACTCGTCGATAATCGTAAAAGTCGGGTTCTTCAGGCTTTTGGAAGCAGCTTCCACCGAATCGGCCATCATTAAAATGGACGTTTCCTTTGAAAATGGCAAAGGACCGGGATAGCGGAAAAGACTTTCGTCGACCTCTCCTTCCCCCTCTTCCTCTTGCTGCTTCTTAAAGAAGTAGTAGACCAAAGTAGTTCCGTGGTGCGAGCGTATAAAATCGATGACCCTATCGGGCAGGTTGTTCTTTCGGGCGAGCTCAATGCCTTCGATGACGTGATCTACTATGATTTTTGCACTGTCCGGAGGCATTAGCTCGTCATGCGGATTCACATTGGTTATCTGGTTTTCGGTAAAATAGCTCGGGTGCAGCATTTTTCCGATATCGTGGTACAGCGCCCCTACCCTGACCAACATGGCGTTGGCCCCGATCTCGTTGGCGGCCGCCTCGGCCAGGTTGGCGACTTGTAGCGAATGGTGGAACGTTCCCGGCGCCTTGTTGGAAAGCTCTTTCAAAAGTTTGGAATTCGTATCCGACAACTCCAAAAGCGATACATCGGAGACCAATCCGAAGAGCTTTTCATAGACATAGATCAACGGCTGTACGAAAAGGGTAATCATCCCATTTAATAAAAACAAG
This sequence comes from Pricia sp., assembly GCA_049683055.1. Classification (GTDB taxonomy): domain Bacteria; phylum Bacteroidota; class Bacteroidia; order Flavobacteriales; family Flavobacteriaceae; genus Pricia. Next base: position 10,737 of record JBAUIP010000197.1, on the reverse strand, counting down.
CCCAGGGTAAACCACATGATATTGTCCAAATCACCCTCATGGATGATATGAAAAGCGAGGTATCCCGCTACATAGACCAAGGTAATCTGACCTACGGTTATGAACAGGTTGGCTCTTTTGTAAAGCTCGGAGACCGTTAGTATGGTCACGATACCGGCGACAATCTGCAAAAATATGTACTCAAAGCTATTGGGAACCACAAACCCCAAAATCAATACGGTGAGCACATGTACGTAAAGTCCGGTTCGGGCATCAAAAAAAGTCTTTTGTAGCAGCGGTAATATACATAGAGGTACAACAAAAACGAAAGTCTCATCGTAGTTGACGATCAAGGTCGTGATAAAGACCATGAACAGGATGTTGAAGAAGATAAAAGTGACCTTGGTATTGTTTTCATAGATTTCGGGCCGGTATTTCCTGAGAAATAGAAACAGCATCAACAAGACCAATGAAACCAATACGGTATATCCGAACAGGATGGTATATCGATTGCCCGCCGTCAACAGTTCCGATTCGTATTCGGACTTAAGGGAATTCAGTATTTTCAGGTTTTCGGCTTCGACCACCTCCCCTTTGGCAATGATGAGCTTTCCCTCATCGACCGTGCCCCGAGTTACCGATATTTCCGAGAGCACCTCATCCAGTTCTTTTTGCGTAAAATTGCTATCGAACGTAACATTGGGCCTGACCAAATCGAAAAATAATTGCTGGTAGCTTTCCTCAAAATCAGTGAGCCCGTTTTTTTCTTGAAAGTGTTCCAGTATGGTCTGCAAGTTCTGCATGCGCACCAAGTCTTGGAACCGTATTTTCCGAGCTTCGTTGTTCTTGATGAGATAAATCTGCTTGCTGGCCTGTTTCCCCTCCGTCTTTTTCAGGATGCCGTTCTGGTAGAGGCTATCCAAAATCTCTTCCCCGGTCTTTTTGAGCAGGGCAAGACCCTGATTGCTATAGGACTCCGGGGGAAAGGCAGCCGAAAAATCCGTTTCGAAATTTTCGTACACCTTTTTCCTGATGGCATCGTCGAATCGAAAATATACGGTACTGTTCCGTTGTACCGAATCGCGCTCCCTCAGCACTTCTTCCTTCCCCTTTTTTATGGAAAAATCGAACGGCGCATATAGATTTTCATATTGCCAGGGCTTGCCCTTTTGAAATTCATACTTGAACTTACCGCCCTTGGGAAAGAAAAAAACAATGCTTGCGACCGATACCACGTACAAAAAATACTTGTAGATAAGGGATTGGTTTCTAAAAAGTCGGTCTAAACTAGAGGTCATCGAACGGATATCTGCGCCAAAAATAGAAAATAATACCCACCTGACGCTATTCGCTTATTGCTTTAGGTTCCCCGTGCGTCAAATGAGTAGCACGCAGCACATCGGTATGAAGAGTTTTACTTCAAAAACGTTTATTAATTCCCTAATTTTACGGCTTAAATTTTACGAATATGGAAGATGTAGTGATTGTGTCGGCGGCGCGTACCCCCATCGGCAGTTTTATGGGAGCGCTATCGACGGTACCCGCTCCTGATTTGGGCGCGATTGCCATTAAGGGCGCCCTAGAAAAAATCGATTTGAAACCAGGGCTGGTCGAAGAGGTGCTAATGGGCAATGTGGTGCAGGCGGGTACGGGACAGGCCCCGGCGCGACAGGCGGCCCTGTTGGCGGGGATTCCCGATAGCGTACCCTGTACCACCATCAACAAGGTGTGTGCTTCGGGCATGAAAGCGGTCATGCAGGCGGCGCAGGCCATCGCTCTGGGCGATATTGAAATCGCCGTTGCCGGAGGCATGGAAAACATGAGCCTTATTCCCCACTACGTGCATCTGCGTAAAGGACATAAATTCGGACCGGCCACGTTTATTGACGGGATGCAAAAAGATGGCCTCGTCGATGCCTATGACCAAAACGCCATGGGAGTCTGCGCGGATCTCTGCGCCACGGAACACGACTTCACTCGGGAACAACAAGATGCGTATGCCATCCAATCCTACCAAAGGTCCGCCAATGCCTGGAAAAACGGGCGATTCGAAGACGAGGTCGTTCCGGTCGAAGTACCTCAACGCCGGGGAGAGCCGGTCACGGTATCCGAAGATGAGGAATTCAAGAACGTTAAAATGGATAAAATTCCCGAACTACGGCCCGCTTTTTCGAAAGACGGAACGGTGACCGCGGCCAATGCCTCTACCATCAATGACGGGGCCGCGGCCTTGGTACTGATGAGCGCAAAAAAGGCCAAGCAGCTCGAACTGCAACCTCTGGCGACCATTCGAGGTTTTGCCGATGCCGCCCAAGAACCGAAATGGTTTACCACGGCCCCCGCGAAGGCCTTACCAAAAGCACTGGCCAAGGCGAATCTCCAGCTTGACGATATCGATTATTTCGAGTTCAACGAAGCCTTCGCAGTAGTCGGCCTGGCCAACATGAAGTTATTGGGATTGACGGACGAAAACGTCAACATAAATGGTGGGGCGGTCTCCTTGGGACACCCTTTAGGCTGTTCAGGGGCCCGCATTTTGATTACACTCTTGAACGTATTGCAACAAAAGGATGCCAAACTCGGAGCGGCGGCCATTTGCAATGGCGGCGGCGGGGCCTCGGCCATTATAGTGGAAAGATAAAGTTCGGCACGCTGAATAAAAAATCCCCCCAACTGCTTCTGCAATTGGGGCGATTTTTTTAAGCCTATATCGGCATTTTCAGTCTTATTGGCCGTCGCCTTCAGACTGGCCATCTTCGGGTTGCGCACCTTCCTGTCCGGAAGTAGCACCGCCCATCTCTTCCAACTTTTTCTTTAGGCGCATGAAATTTTCATTATCTCCCATGGCACCGTAGATGTTTTTCAACTGGGTCAGAATACCTTGGTTCTCGGGGTTCTCCTTAAGGGCATCTTCCAAGACCGCAGCACCTTCGTTAAAAAGATCATCTTTCTTCTGCTTGAGCTCATCGTATTTCGCTACATCGGCCTTTGAATTGCCTAAGGCGTTCATTTCATCGATCAGAGCGTTCCCTTCATTGACATAGGTCGTAGAAAGGTTCAACTGGGCATTGGTGTAACTAGGGTCGATTTCCAAGGTCTTTTTGTATGCTTCCCTAGCTGCTTCCATATTGCCCTGCTCCATATTGATAACACCGATATTATATTGCAAATCGGGATTATCGGGAGCCATGGCGGTCGCCTCGGCCATCAATTCCTTGAACTTTTCCTTATCGCCCATCTTGTAGTACAGATTGGCTTCGTTCAAAATTAGGTTCACATCATCAGGATTGCTCTCACGGGCCGATTGGTAAGCTTCTAGAGCTTTATCGTCTTGCCCCAGTTGGGTATATATCAAAGCGGTATTTTTTACGATTTCCGCTTTTTTGGATGGGGACTTTTCCTCTATCGGATCTTTATACGTACCCGCTTTGACCATCAGGTCCCTTTGGCTCTTTTCCATTTCCTCAACTTCTCCAGTCTCGACATTGGTGGCCTTATATATCATTCCGCTTCCGTCGTAGCCTACTTCCTGAAGTTCTTCGTAGTACTTTAGGGCCTGCTCGTAATGTCCCCCGTTGACCGCGCTACTTGCAGCATAATATAGATAGGATGTATCTTTCGGACTGATCTTGTAGCTAGTGTAAAGCTTATCGGCGGCTTCCTTAAACTTTTTGTTACCATTGTCCTCCACGGCGGAATTGACCAGATCGGCAGTCATCGCGACCAAATTCTGTTCGGCATCTTCGCTATATTTATCGTTCCCGGCCTTCTCCTCGATTTCCTTTACTTTCTGCAGGGCAGTAACGGCTTTATCGAATGCTCCCTCTTCTCCGTCTTGGCCCATTTTGACGTAAGTCTTGCCCAGAATCAACTGGTATTCGGCCTGATCTTTGGCATCGTCCGCCTCGATTTGACCTTCTGCCTCTTTTAACAAGGCCATCGCCTCGGCTGCATTTCCTTCTTCAAGGGCATCCTCGGCGTTTCTCATTTCTTTTCCCTGTGAAAATCCGACCGCGGAAAGACACAGTAACGCAAGTGTTAAAAATCTAGTTTTCATTTTCGTTGAATTTATCATTAGTGTTTATCGATGTCGGGCAGCAATGTCCGCGTCCGATTCAGTTCGCAAAATACAATTTTTTACCAAATTGCCTAATGGTATCAAATCATTCTTTGGCTTCTTCGCTACCATCGATATCAAGGTCCGTGCCATCATTGTCGGGGTCGACTTCGATGTCCTTGATATCGGCATCGGAAATATCGTCCTCGTCCTTGACCACCTTGGCGACCGCGGCGATGGAATCATTATCCTTTAGGTTGATCAATTTCACCCCTTGGGTCGCACGCCCCATGACCCGCAAATCTTCGACGCCCATGCGGATGGCGATACCGGATTTGTTAATGATCATCAGGTCGTCGGTATCGGACACATTTTTGATGGCGACCAATTTACCCGTTTTTTTGGTGATGGACATGGTCTTCACGCCTTTACCGCCCCGGTTGGTAATCCGATAGTCGTCGATACTGGAGCGTTTTCCGTAGCCGTTTTCGGATACTACAAGAATGTCTTCCTCAAAATCGTGAACGGATACCATTCCGATGACCTCGTCTTTGTCGCTGGCCAGTCGTATGCCTCTAACTCCGGATGCATTCCTGCCCATCGGTCGGGTCTTGCTTTCCTCAAAGCGGATGGCCTTGCCGGATTTCAATCCAAGCAAAATCTGGCTGGTACCGGTCGTCAGTTTGGCCTCCAACAGCTCGTCTCCCTCCCGGATGCCGATGGCATTGATTCCGTTTTGGCGGGGACGGGAATACTGCTCGAGAGAGGTCTTTTTGACCGTACCTTTCTTGGTGGCCATAATAACATAATGACTGTTGACGTATTCCTCGTCCTTCAGGTCTTGGGTACAGATAAAGGCCTTGACGTTATCATCCTGTTCGATATTGATCAGGTTTTGGATGGCCCGTCCTTTGGATGTACGGCTGCCTTCGGGAATCTCGTAGACACGCATCCAAAAACATTTCCCTTTTTGGGTAAAGAACAGCATATACTGGTGGTTGGTGCCCACGAAGAGATACTCCAGAAAATCCTCGTTTCTAGTGGAGGATGCCTTTTGGCCCACCCCTCCCCTGTTCTGGGTCTTGTATTCGGAGAGTGGCGTACGTTTGATGTATCCGGCATGGGATATGGTCAGCACCACCTGCTCATCGGGAATCATGTCCTCGATGCTTAGGTCGCCCCCGGCAAGGTTGATTTCGGAACGGCGGTCGTCGCCGTATTTTTCCTTGACCTCGAGCAGCTCGTCCTTAATGATCTGCATCCGTCGTTCTTTTTTCGCTAGGATGTCCTTTAAATCGGCAATGGTTGCGATGACCTCATCGTATTCGGTGCGGAGCTTGTCCTGTTCCAGTCCGGTCAGCTGACGCAAGCGCATCTCAACAATGGCCTTGGCCTGTATCTCGGACAGTTCGAAGCGTTCTATCAAATTGGCGCGCGCCTCATCGGCATTGGAGGATGCCCTGATAATAGCAATGACCTCGTCGATATTGTCGGAGGCAATAATCAGTCCCTCTAAAATATGGGCGCGGGCCTCCGCTTTGTCCAGTTCGAATTTGGTCCGGCGGACGACCACCTCGTGGCGATGCTCCACAAAATAATGGATCATCTCCTTGACGTTCAGCAACTGCGGCCGGCCATTCACAAGACAAATATTGTTCACGCTAAAGGAAGTCTGTAGCGCGGTATACTTATATAAGGTATTGAGCACGATATTGGGAATGGCATCGCGCTTTAGAATATATACGACCCGCATCCCGTTTCGATCGGACTCGTCGCGGATAGCCGAAACGCCTTCGATTTTCTTATCGTTGATCATGTCGGCGGTCTTCTTGATCATGTCCGCTTTATTGACCTGATAGGGAATTTCGGTGACGATGATACATTCCCGTCCCTGCACTTCTTCGACAATGGCCTTAGCCCGCATCTTAATGCGACCACGACCGGTGTGGAAGGCCTCCTTTACGCCGTCGTAGCCATAAATGATTCCCCCTGTAGGAAAATCCGGTGCCTTGATGTGCGTAATCAGTTCGTCGATTTCGATATCGTGGTTATCGATATAGGCGACGGTACCGTCTACCACCTCGGAAAGGTTGTGAGGCGGCATGTTCGTGGCCATTCCCACCGCGATTCCGGAGGCTCCGTTGACTAATAGGTTTGGAACCCGGGTCGGGAGCACGGTCGGCTCCTTTAGGGTATCGTCAAAATTCAGCTGATGGTCGACCGTATCCTTATCGATATCGGCCAACATCTCATCGGCAATCTTCTGCATCCGCGCTTCTGTATATCGCATCGCTGCGGGACTATCGCCGTCGACGGAGCCGAAGTTTCCCTGGCCATCGACCAGCATATAGCGCAGGCTCCATTCCTGGGCCATTCTCACCATCGAATCGTAGACCGAAGTATCGCCATGGGGGTGGTATTTACCCAGCACCTCACCCACGATACGGGCGGATTTTTTATGGGCGCCGGTGGAGCGTACTCCCAGTTCGTGCATCCCGAAAAGTACCCTTCGGTGCACCGGTTTAAGGCCGTCCCTGACATCGGGCAGGGCACGTGACACAATGACCGACATCGAATAATCGATGTAGGCCGACTTCATTTCGTCCTCGATATTGATCGGAATCAATTTATCGTCTTCTTCCGCCATGTTTTTATCCTAGTTTTGTTGGGGTTAAAAAATCAGGCTAATATACGGAAAATAGAGGGTTTCGGCGCATGGGCATCCCATTTTAATGAACAATTTATCAACACTTTTATATGTCCCGAACATGCCAATCCGTCCTACAAAATCCCCAAAAATCCCAAATCTGCGTTTTTTCGTCATTTCCAACGGCTTAATCGAATATAGGAACACTATTTGCGTTAGATTGATAGAGTTTTACTAATTTTATACTCGTGCGAATGGATTTTCGACTCTGTTGAGGATGTATTTGGATGATGTATAATCGACGAAAGGATAATTTTTATGGATGATAATTTCTCACCAAGGGTAAAGGATGTAATCGCATATAGTAAGGAGGAAGCCCTCCGTCTCGGCCATGATTTTATTGGTACCGAGCACTTAATGTTGGGCCTTTTGAGAGATGGAAATGGAAAGGCCATCAGTATTCTGGATGCGCTGGAAGTGGATTTGGACCATCTGCGGCGTAAAGTGGAAATCCTAAGCCCTTCGAACCCGAACCCCAATACGATACAAAAAGATAAGAAAAATCTGCATTTGACCCGACAAGCCGAGCGTGCGTTAAAGACTACTTTTTTAGAGGCCAAACTCTTTCAAAGTTCTTCAATAAATACCGCACACCTACTGCTCTGCATTCTTAGGAACGAAAACGATCCTACCACCAAATTACTGCATAAGTTGAAGGTGGACTACGATGGGGTCAAGGAACAATTCAAATTTATGATAACGAGCGACGACAATATTATCGACGCGCCAACGGCGGAATCCTTTCCCTCGGACAGTGGCGATAGCGACAGCAAGGAGGGGACATTTGGCTCTTCTGCAGGTCAAAAAGGAAACAAGAAATCCAAGACTCCGGTATTGGATAACTTCGGACGCGACCTGACTCGCATGGCCGAAGAAAATCGGCTCGATCCGGTTGTTGGACGGGAGAAGGAAATCGAACGTGTTTCCCAAATCTTGAGCCGTCGGAAGAAAAACAATCCCCTCTTGATCGGAGAACCCGGTGTAGGAAAAAGCGCCATCGCCGAGGGACTTGCCTTGCGGATTATCAACAAGAAAGTATCCCGCATCCTCTATAATAAAAGAGTGGTTACGTTGGACTTGGCATCCCTGGTAGCGGGAACCAAATACCGCGGCCAGTTCGAGGAGCGGATGAAGGCCGTCATGAACGAGCTGGAAAAGAACGACGAGGTCATCCTCTTTATTGACGAAATCCATACCATCGTCGGTGCCGGTGGCGCCACGGGAAGTCTCGACGCCTCGAACATGTTCAAACCGGCCCTGGCCCGCGGGGAAATTCAATGTATTGGAGCCACCACGCTGGACGAATACCGACAGTACATCGAGAAAGATGGGGCCTTGGAAAGACGTTTTCAAAAGGTCATCGTCGAACCCACTACCGTGGAGGAGACCATCGAAATACTCCAAAACATCAAACAGAAGTATGAAGACCATCACAATGTGACCTACACCGACGAGGCCATTATCGGCTGCGTCAAATTGACCAACCGGTACATGACCGACCGCTTTTTGCCGGACAAGGCCATTGATGCCCTTGATGAGGCCGGATCCCGCGTTCACATCGTCAACATGGATGTCCCTAAGCAGATTCTCGAACTCGAAAAACAACTGGAAGACGTTCGGGAGCTTAAAAATTCCGTCGTCAAAAAACAGAAATACGAAGAGGCCGCCAAGCTGCGCGATGATGAAAAACGGTTGGAAAAAGACCTAGCCTCCGCCCAGGAACAATGGGAAGAGGACAGCAAACAACATAAGGAAACGGTCACGGAAGACAATGTCGCCGACGTCGTCTCCATGATGAGCGGTATTCCCGTCATCCGAATCGCGCAGACCGAGAGCAACAAGCTCGCCGAGCTGCCCAACCTTATCAAGGCCAATGTTATCGGACAGGACGAAGCGGTCGCCAAGGTGGCCAAAGCGATACAGCGGAACCGGGCGGGACTCAAAGATCCCAACAAACCCATCGGCTCCTTCATATTTTTGGGACAGACCGGGGTTGGGAAGACCCAGTTGGCCAAAGTGTTGGCTAAGGAACTCTTCGACTCCGAAGATGCCTTGATTCGTATCGACATGAGCGAATACATGGAAAAATTCGCCATTTCACGCTTGGTGGGAGCCCCTCCGGGATATGTCGGCTACGAAGAAGGCGGCCAGTTGACCGAGAAAGTCCGCCGCAAGCCTTACTCCGTAATCTTATTGGACGAGGTGGAGAAAGCGCATCCAGATGTATTCAACATGCTCCTGCAAGTGCTCGACGACGGCTATCTGACCGATAGTCTGGGCCGAAAAATCGACTTCCGTAATTCCATCATTATCATGACCTCGAACATTGGGGCACGTAAGTTGAAGGATTTCGGGCAGGGCGTTGGATTCGGCACCGCTGCGATGAAAGCCCAAGAGGACAGCCATCAAAAGAGTGTCATCGAAGGCGCCCTTAAAAAGGCCTTTGCTCCGGAGTTCCTCAACCGTATCGACGATGTGGTCGTCTTTAATTCCCTCGAGCGGGAAGACATCCACAAAATCATCGATATTGAACTGCGCAAGCTGTTCGCACGGATCAAGGACATCGGCTACGACCTAAAGTTAACGGACAAGGCCAAGGACTATATCGCCGAAAAAGGATTCGACAAGCAGTACGGCGCCAGACCCCTGAAAAGGGCCATCCAAAAATACATCGAGGATGCGCTGGCCGAGGAAATCGTCAACTCCAAACTCGGGGAAGGCGACACCATCAACATGGATCTCGACGAGAAGAAAGAAGAGCTGATTATCGATATCCAAAAAGCGGAAGCATCCTCCGAAACGGAGAAATAATCTATCCTACTTAGGATAAATTTGAAGAAAGGAAGTCATATGATTTGGCTTCCTTTATTTTGTTGGCAGCTGTCACTATTGTTACGAATCCATCCCTTTAAAGCCCATCCGCACGTATTACAAACGATATTTTCGTCTTTGGTCTAATAATTTATCCGAATTCTAAGCTTACCGCTACTTTCGTTCGTGGAACATTAAGGACACTATAAAGCTAGATTCAATGAAAGTGGAACGACCGAAAAAGACCATTATCGTCAGGGAATACGAGTTGGAAAACGGAAAGGTGCAGGTATACGATAATTACATGGTATCGATGTTCGACGAAGACGCCGTGCTGACCATGGAGACCGCCTATCAAGTCATCGGCATCTCCGAAATCCACTTCCGCAACAAAAACTTCGGCATCATCAGCCTGCGCAAAAATTCCTACGCCGTTGATCCCATCACCTATACTTATATAAGGCAAATCGAGAACCTAAAGGCCTTTGCCATCGTCTCCGTCAAGGAAATCGACATGCACAACTTTAAGATCGAAAAGCTGTTCTACAAGAAGCCGATGAAGTTTTTTATTGAGTTTGATAATGCGTTGGCGTGGGTGAAAAGAAGGGTTAAGTGCAAGAAATAATGATCATAAGTATGGCCAGAGCCAGTTGAATCGCTGTAAAGATTTTTAAGGTCGTTTTCATATCATGTGACATTATACTGTTCGAACCTTAGTCCGGTCAGACTGCGATAAGGTTAACACAGATTTTTGGTTATTGCATCAATGCGATGTCAAGCTCCCTACTTCTTTCTTTTAGCCTGGTACGGGTGGTTTCCAATTCCGCCTTGTATTCTTCAATGGTATTTTCGGCATCCTTCAGGTCGTGCAGCTTGTCCTTGGCGGACTGTAATTCGGCGTAAAGTTGCACAATACCCATGTGCATGTCGTAACGGTAGGTGGAGTCTTTGGCGGGAATCTTTTTTTGAAGGTCGACGATTTCCCGGTTGATAAGTGAATTTTGATAGCTTTTGTTTTGACCGGGAATATCGAGGGAATCGATCATTGCCTTTAAATTTTGCATATCGGAATAAAAATTCCGCTGAAATTCCATCTCGCTTTTCAAGATGCGGGCCTCTGTCCGCAACATGTCATTTTCTTCCGCGGGTACGGTAAAGTTGAAATATACCGCTACCAATATGG